>JAJBTR010000098.1:0-7323 GCA_020860745.1 Lachnospiraceae bacterium
TCCGGAATTGGTCCAGAACGTCCGGTCTTCCACCGCCACAAAAGCGTTTACCACCTCCGCCGGAATCTCATCATATTCCAGAAATGTCGCATCCGTATCCTCCGCCAGCTCCGCAATCTGCGTGCCATCCTCGCTGTAAATATAAGTGGTTTCAGCGTATTTAAAATCATCTTCCGTGCTGTTCTCCACAACCTCTTTCACATCTTTCGCGATGCTCATCAGAGTCTCGCCCGTCTTTGCGTAAAGCACATAATTGCCCGCAAGGAAAAGAGCCACAACCACAATGGCGAAAACAGCAAGCACCTTCCACAATCTGCGGAAAAAATCCTTTCTTCTGGCAATGCGCAGCTTTTTCTTATACTTAGCAGGGCTGACCGGATGCTTTTTCTGCTGAATCTTCAGACGCTTTACATGAGATTTTATCTTTTTCTTTTTAGCCATCTAACTCCTCCTGACTTTGCAAACTCATTTATTAATTTCAAAACACGCAAGAATTCAGAACCATGCTCGATCCCTCATCGTGATGATGTTGGAATCAAAAACCCTTACGTATGATAATACCTGCGGATTGCTGCACGGCATAAGTTCGATTACGGAAATCACAGATTTCCTACATTGTATAAGTTCGATTATGGAAATCACAGATTTCCTATCTCACTTATATCTCACTTATATCTCACTTATTTTGAACCCTGATATCATCATAAAATCAAATCGTCAATAGTACATGGCATATATCATACCACATAATACTGACGATTTAAAAATAATTTCCAATTAATTTCTTAAATTTTTGTGACTACAGGATCAAATCGTGTCTGATTGCTCAGTTTTTCTTTTCGATATGATCATGAATATAAGTTTCCACTTCCTCCTGCGGCATTCCCAGAACAAGAGAAAGCTCCCCGTAGAGTTCATGCTCCGCCGCCTTCATATACCGCTCATCCAGCGCCGTAATCTTTTTTCCCGCAGCAAGACGTTCCGTCTTGCGGAAATACAGTGCTTTGATAATGCTGACCCACGAACGCACGCTGCAGGTCTTCATAGCCTCCTTGTAACTGAGTTCCCTTCTCTTCTCATCCGGAACTGACAATTCCTCAATCTGCGGGATCTCATCAATCAGCCGACAGGCCTCCTCCTTTGACATCACCCGCCGAATCACAGCCTTCGTACTGTCGATCGGCAGATAAACTGTCCCATTACTGTTGTGAACCGGACGCATAATATAATAGAGGCGATTTCTGTCTACACCCGGGATATCAATCTGCGAAATATCCTCGATCTGACAGACGCCCTTGCTGCCGTATACAACATATTCTCCTTTCTCAAACATGCCATCACTCCTCTGATAAAACACACCGGTAATTATGTATATGATAACACATTTTTATGGAAATGTCAGTAAAAATTTTAAGTTGTCTGTCTATTGCATTGCCTCACGGAACAGATCGGGACATTCGCAAACAATATCGGACGGGTGTCTTCCCTCGTTCCCGTCTGTGTAATCTGAATATCCAATGCATCCGCATCGATCTCTATATATTTGGAAATCACATGAGCCATATCCGTCCGGATCATTTCCATGATATCCGGCGAGCAGTTTGCCCGATCTGCGACGAGAAGAATCTTCAGCCGTTCCCTGGCCATATCGCCGGAAGACTTTTTATGAAAAAATTTCATCAATTCCTCTGCTCTCCTCCCTGCTTTTTGTTTTTCCGCTTTCGGAACCGCCCGAACAGGCCTTTCTTCTCCTCAAGATCCAGGAATTCTACTTCTTCCCCCAAAATACGCCTGGTGATATTGGAATACGCCTGACCCGCCAGACAATCAGCTCCCACCAGCGGTTCTCCGCGATTGGTGGAAACCACAATGTTTTCATCATCCGGCACTGCGCCGATTAATGGCGTGGCAAGAATTTCGCAGACATCCTCCACCGACATCATATCACCCCGCCGCACCAGCTCCATGCGCAGCCGGTTAATAATCAGCTCAATCTGCCGTATTCCATTCGTCTCCAGAAGGCCGATGATACGGTCAGCATCACGGATGGCGGAAACTTCCGGGGTGGTCACCACAATCGCCCGGTCCGCTCCGGCGATGGCATTCTGAAATCCCTGCTCAATTCCTGCCGGACAGTCCAGCAGGATGTAATCAAACTCTTCCCTCAATTCATCGGTCAGCTTTTTCATCTGTTCCGGCGTCACTGAGGACTTATCTCTGGTCTGAGCCGACGGGAGCAGATACAGTTCCGGATACTTCCTATCCCTGATCAACGCCTGCCGGATCCGGCAATTTCCCTCCACCACATCCACAAGATTGTAGACAATCCTGTTTTCCAGCCCCATGACAACATCCAGATTGCGCAGACCGATATCCGTATCAATCATCACTGCCTTCTTCTTCAGCTGCGCCAGGCCAGTCCCGAGGTTTGCCGTGGTCGTCGTCTTTCCGACACCGCCTTTGCCGGAGGTAATTACGATTACTTCACCCATATTCTGCTTGTCCTCCATACTATGATTTAAGGGTATGATACTTCGGAATCCGCCGGATTTGACCAAAAACCAGTCAAAATTACGAAACATCCGCCGACATCGCGGTTTATCCTTCCATATTCCGCGACATTATGCCAGAATCCCTTTTGTGATTGGTTCAATATAAATATCCTCGCCCTTCACCACCGCAATCTGCGGTTCCGCGGCCACCGGGGTCTTTTCCTTATGGCGAATTCTTCTGAGCCTGGTCTTCTTCTCCGGGATTTTTGCCGCGACATCTCCGATCTGCAGCTGTGCAGGGCTCATCTCCAGGGCAGCGATAAAACAATTCTGATTTCCCGCAGCGCCGGCATATGCATTCCCCTGCAATGTGCCGAGGACTATGATATTTCCCTGGGAAATGATCCTGGCGCCTGCGTTGACATCCCCGACAATCACAATACTGGATACATTTTCCAGAACCTGCCCCGAGCGAAGATTCCCACGATAAAACTCTCCCTCCTTGTCGGCGATAGAATCGTAATATGTATCAATCTGCTGCTTGAACAGCTCCGCGTGAGACTGTTCATTATCCACAATACAGATAATCGTAATCTCCGTATGGGAGGTGATCGCCTCCACAATACGGTAACTCTCCTCCGCCGTCAGTTCCCTTCCCTCAAAAGAAACCGCCACCTTTGCATCCCTGAAAAACTTTGCCGAATCCTCAAATTTTTTAATAATGGCCCGGAGCAAATCCTCAAAGGGCATGTCCGCATCCAGGAAAAGCTGGATTCCATATTTATTGTTTTTGATAATTACTGCCTGTGACATATTTTCCTCCTGCTCGTGCATGAAATAGTTATACTTCTCTCATTATAACCATTCCGGATAAATATGCAAAGTTTTTCTCTTTTCCGCGTTCCTATACTCTAACGCATGTAAAGCGCAAAAAAACAGGAAAAAGGACAACAAAGGGTCACAAATTTATAAATCCTCCTTTTTTTGTCACCCGGTGACTAATTTGTATCTTAGTAACCATATTGTTTGTATTGTAAAAAAAGGTTCTGTGATTTATATTGAAGTTTAAGGCTAAAATCGTTTCAAAACTGCAGAATACAGAATAAGGGGGATTTGCTCAAATGGGAGCAGTAAAAACAAAAGAAGCATTTTTCATCAAAGACAAATCTTTTTATAAGACTCTGTTCCGCATGCTGATCATCGTAGCGCTTCAGAATATCGTGGCATACAGTGTCAACATGGCAGACAACATCATGCTGGGCAGCTACAGCCAGGAGGCACTGTCCGGAGCGGCTACGGTCAATCAGATTTTCTTTATGGTGCAGCAGTTTGCCCTCTCCATCGGCAATGCGCTGGTCGCTCTCTCCGCCCAGTACTGGGGCCAGAACCGGCCGGCACCGATCCGCACTCTGACCGGCATTTCCCTGAAGCTCGGCCTGATCATCAGCGCCTGCATCCTGCTCATCTGCGGCTTTTTCCCGGAGCTGGTGCTGCGCATCTTTACCGACTCCCCGGAAATCATCGCGGAGGGCAAATCCTACCTGCTGATGGTCATGTGGTCTTTCGCCCTGTTTATCATTACAAATGTACTCATGGCGGCACTCCGCGCCGTGGGAACCGTCAACATCTCCTTTTACATTTCCGTGGCATCACTGATTGTCAATGTGGGCATTAATTATGTGCTGATCTTCGGTAAGTTCGGTCTGCCGGAGATGGGCATCCGGGGCGCCGCCGTCGGCACACTGATCGCCCGCATTCTGGAACTGGTGATTGTTGTCATCTATATTGCAAAAGTCGACAAAAAGCTGCATCTGTTCCAACGGGATATGTGGCATTTTAACCGTGAGTTAAAGCAGGATTACACGAAAGTATATCTGCCCATCATGTGCGCCCAGGTGCTTTGGGGCGTCTCCGTGCCGATGCAGACTGCGATCCTGGGACACCTCTCCGCGGATGCCATCGCGGCGAACTCCGTCGCCACCACATTTTACCAGTACCTGAAGGTCGTCGTCATCGCCATGTCCTCGACCTCCGCCGTCATGATCGGCAACGCCATCGGCCGCGGGGAAAGACAGCATATCCGCGCGGCAGGGCGCACGCTCTCCGTCATCGATGTGATTATCGGCGTCGCCCTCGGCCTGGCGCTTATCGCGCTGCGCAAACCGTTGCTCAGCCTTTACAGTCTGAATGACAACGCGACAATATTGGCGCTTCGCCTCATCGTCCTCATGGGATTTATCATGATCGGCATGTCCTATCAGATGCCGGTCAGCTTCGGCATCATACAGGGAGGCGGAGACACCACTTTCACCATGAAGATGAATATGATCTGCACCTGGTGCATCGTCATGCCCCTCTCCTTTATGGCTGCTTTCTGGTGGAAATGGCCAGTCGTTCTGGTGGTTCTCGTCATTCAGTCCGACCAGATATTTAAATGCCTGCCGGTGTTCCTGCATTTCCGGAAATACCAGTGGATGAAAAAGCTGACAAGGGAAGAAGCTGCAAAATAACATATAATGAGCGCAAAGCAAAACGGTTTAATGCGAAGCATCACGTTCCCTTACATCGACGCTGCCACATACAGTTGGGCAAAAAATGCCTCAAAAGATTTATCCAAAGCAAATTTTTCCTTTGACATTCCCGCATTTTATGGTATAGTAAAGTGCATGGGGCATTAGCGCAGCTGGGAGCGCGCCACAATGGCATTGTGGAGGCCGTGGGTTCGAATCCCATATGCTCCATCCTATAAAAATACCTGCGGATAAGTATCTGCAGGTATTTTTATGTCATAAGAAACCTTCTGTAGTTGAGAAAACACTAAAACGCACGGCCTTCTATACTCCAAAAACACTCAGCGGCATTTCAGAAACTGTTTCCTACCCGGCGACCGGCACAAAATCCGATGCCGGATGCTTACAGACCGGACAGATGAAATCCTCCGGCAACACATCACCTTCATAGATATATCCACAGACTGTGCACACAAAACCCTTCTTTTTCTCAGTCGGTGCCGGCTTGATATACTTCTGATAATAACTGTATGTCGCAGACTCCTCCGCGGACAGCACCGCCCCGTCCGTCACATCAGCCAGAAACAGCGTATGCGTCTCCAGATCCCTGCTCTCAATCACACGCGCACTCAGGAACGCATTCGTGCCCTCTGGAAGATAAATCAGGCCATTATCGCTCCTGCAGACACGAATCTGCTCCACTTTGTCCACATCTCTGCCGCTTTGAAATCCCCAAAGCCGATACACACCAAAGGAAGCCTCACGGGACAACACAGACACATTAAATTCGCCGGATTTCAGAACCATATCATGTGTCAGATTATTTTTATTAACCGCTATGGTAATGCGGTTCGGCTCGGATGTCACCTGCGTAACCGTATTGATGATACATCCGTTATCCCTGTTTTCATTCTTTGCCGTGAGCACAAAAAATCCATAACTTAAACTGTACATCGCCTTTTTATCCATAGTGAGCTCCTTTCAAAAACCTGTATATTTCATAACTTCATTTGCTTCAGTTTAGCATATTCTCAACAATGTGACAATTTCCCATATTAATTTTCTAAGTTCTAAAAAATGATTACAACTATCCTCTGTATCATTTTCCCGGAATGGGTTATACTTTAAAAAAGCGCGGAGGTGAGGACATTGTTTGACCACTATTTTACGTACTGGGATGATTTGCCGGCAGACGGCGGGTATCCATTATTCGGCGGAGTGCATCTGGCGTGGCTGTTCGGTATCGCAGCTACAATTATCCTTTGTGTCATCTGCCTCCGAAGGCAGAGTCCTGCCCTGCAAAACCGCTTATTAAAAATCCTGGCGTTCATTCTCCTTGCCCTGGAAACATACCGGGAGATTGTCCTGGCTGTCACCGGACATTTTAGCTTTCAGACACTCCCACTGCACCTTTGCAGCCTCGCTATCTTTATAGAAGCAATCTTTGCCTTTTTTCCGAAAGCCTTTTTCGGAGAACTGGTTTGTGTCGTCATACTGCCTGCCGCAACCGCAGGGCTGCTCTGCCCGGACTGGCTTCGCTATCCCACGCTCAATTACATGAATATCCACGGTTTTGCCTCCCACGGCATCCTGGTTCTTTTCAGCATCATCACGCTCCTGTCAGGAAAGTACCGTCCACGAATCCGCCGTATCTATATGTCCCTGCTGTTTTTTGCTGTCGCTGTGCCTGTAATCTACAGGCTCAACGTCTGGCAGGGGACAAATTTCATGTTTTTAAACCGTCCGTCAACAGGTTCTCCCTTTGAAACAATCTATGAGGCATACGGATATACCGCTTATCTGGCCGTTTTCAGTGCAACTGTGCTGGCCTTAATTCTGGCGATGTACAGCATCATCGGATTGGTATACTTCGTGAAAGATAAAAAACACAGCACCAATAGCAAAGCCGCCGCAAAAAACAGATAAATTCCACGCCGCACGGGTTTCCCCAAAAAATAGCTCCGTCGAAAAATGCCCCGAAAAAGAATTCGGAAAAGAATTTTTCAAAAAAAGCAAAAAAATGTTTGATTTTCTCCAAATCTGTGATATAGTAATGCTTACGGGGCATTAGCGCAGTTGGGAGCGCGCCACATTCGCATTGTGGAGGCCGTGGGTTCGAATCCCATATGCTCCATTGATATTCTGAAATTTGTATATGGAAGCATAGCTCAGCCGGGATGAGCGTTCGCCTCACACGCGAAAGGTCAGGGGTTCGAGCCCCCTTGCTTCCACTCACAAACCCTTGATTTTCCTATGACTCTGGGAAATCAAGGGTTTGTGTTTTATAGCGTATGATATTGTTTATGTTAAGTAAAGCATGG
>JAJBTR010000098.1:7333-24170 GCA_020860745.1 Lachnospiraceae bacterium
TCTTTCTATTTTGATAAATTTTTCGAAATCCGCTCCTGCTGCACTTGCGGCTCTCCCTAAATAATGATAAGATAAAAACATCTGTAATGCTTACGATGTACGCAGGAGGAATGATTCTTGGAAATACAACTGACTTATAGGGCTGCAGCGGAATACGATCACCTGCGTTTAGGAAGCATGACACCCGCCATGGCCGCAGAATATCTGCAGGGTGGAAATATCCTGCTCCGCACATTTTCAGAATCTCTGAGAGAGCAATACCCTTACCCGGATCTTAAGATGCGGCTGATTAACAGCTTTCGCGCCTATGAGCCGGGCGCCTCCGCCGCCTCCGTTACAAAAAAAGTCCAGAACTGGCTGACCGGAAAAAATCAGCCCTCCAGCCGGGAGGACGTCTTTCGCATTGCTTTTGCTCTGGATCTGACGGAAGCACAGACGAATTTTCTCCTGGGTCAATGTACAGATTACGGCATCCACTACCGGGATGGGCGCGATGTCATCTATGCATGGTTTCTCAGGAATGACTATGGCTATGAGGATGCCAGGAATTTTTTCGATTCTCTTCCGGACGTTCCTTACCTGCTGGAATTCCCGCAATACACAGATTCGCACATCACAAAACATCTTCAGAATGATTTCCATGCGGTGCATTCTCTTGAGGAACTGCGACAGACGTATATCCGGAATCTTCCCAGCTTCGGTGCGCTCCATGTGCGCGCGTATCAATATTTTGAAAAATATCTCTGTCAGCTGATTCACCCGGATACCGGATGGGAAAGCGTTACCGAGGAAGACTATTCTCTGGAATCTGTCATGGAACAGTACCTCTCCCTCCAGATGCCTTTCCGCAGGAACCGTACACGGTATTCGGTGACGCAAAAGCTTCTGAAACAAAACTGGCCCAATGCGACGGCGTTAAAAAATATCCGTGCGCATCGGGCCGATGTTCCCCGTAAGCTTCTGCTGATTCTCTATGTAGTTACTGAAAATGTCGTGGACAATGATTACAGCGAGCTGGACGAAGATTACCTGTCCATCCAGGATCGTCTGAACAATCACTGGTGGATCCTGAACGCCATCCTGACCGACTGCGGCATGCCTCTCCTTGATCCGCGCAATATCACCGACTGGCTGGTGCTCTATGCCCTGACAGCCGACGAGGACGAATCCATGAGTGAACGGATGGCCTCCGTCATCGACAATCTGTTTCAGGAAGGAGACCAATGATATCGTCAGCGATTCCTTCTGAATCTTCTTCTCATCAGACGGCGCTTCTTTTTGCCGGACGGCGGTTCTTCCAACGGTGGCGCCGCATATAATTCAAACCCTTCCGGCGGCGGTCCCGCATACACGCACAGCGGCCCTTCATCCACGTCCAACCTCGGCGGCGCAGGATATATGTTCAGATACAAAGCAGCATAAAATTCCTCCATCGACTGACACCGGCGAGCGGGATTCACTGCCATGCCTTTCAAAAGTATTTTCTGCTGTTCCGGTGTGATATCTACCCCCAGATCACGCGGGGAAATCAGTTCGTCATGCAGTACCCGGTCCAGTGCCCGCGGCGGTTTCTTCCCGGTCAGACAACAGTAAATCGTCGCGGAGAGAGCGTAGACATCCGTCCACGGTCCCTGTCCTCTTCCCTGATATTGTTCAATAGGAGCAAAAGCATTCCTCAAAACAACAGGAAATTCTTCCTTTTTTCCCTCTCCTCCCTGGCACGCCCGAAATTCAGCAAACAGACCTTTTCGGCCTCCAACACCAGATTTTCCGGGCAGATATCACCATGTATCAGCCCGGCCTCATGCGCTGCGGTGAGCACATCGAACAGGGACTCGATCAGATCAAACAGTTCCTCAGGCGGGATCCGGCCGCCCCGCTTCTCCGCCAGCTCCGTAAAACTCATCCCTTCTACCTGTTCCGATGGCTTATATACATTTTTATATGTCTCAAAAAATTCCTTTTTCACTTTGAGCCCTCATCCTTTCGCCTCATCACCCTGGCACAGCCCGGCGATTCATACAGCTTTCCGTGAACAAAATAATTATAGGAGCGGCAGCCTCCGGCACAATATTTCCCAAACGCACAGGCCGCACACGCTCCGGTCAGCATCTCCGCCTGAAATTTCCGATTATAGGAAAAGGCATCCGGCGACTCCCAGATCTCCCTCAGAGACATTTTCCGAAGATTCCCCTCGGTAAAGCGGTCACTGTACATCGACTCGCAGCCGCGCACATTTCCCACACTGTCAATCCCGACGGAAGTAAGCCCGGCGCTGCATCCATGAAAACAGGATCTGCCGCGGCTTCCCCGCAGGATTTTCTCCTCTTTCGTGTAATACCCGATATTATCCGCGGCTATCATACGAAAAGGCGCTTCTTCTCTGTGATCCGCTATAAAACGAATCACCTCCGCCTGTTCAAAACGAAAATCCACCGCTCCGTTCCCGGCATTCCCCATGGGAGAACACGCCTGAAGCTGCCAGGCGAAAATCGGAAACTCCTGCAGTATCCCATACATTTCTTCCAGCCGCGTCACATTCCCGGCGTTCAGCGTGGTGATCACGGAAACCGGGATATCCTGTTCGGTCAGCACCCGGATCGCAGACAGCGCACGCGCAAAGCTTCCCTTTTGCCGATACTGATCATGCAATTGTTCCGGTCCGTCCAGAGAGACAGCTACAGACTCAACATTTACCCTCTTTAACTGACTGACGACCTTATCTGTAAACAGAAATCCGTTTGTGATGATCGCGGTGAGAATACCTCTGTCCGTGAGCGCCCTGACAATTCTGGCCCAGTCTGCCCGCATAAACACTTCCCCGCCGATCAGGGACACCCTGCGGCATCCCAGATCAGCCAGCTGCCCCGCGACATCCAGGCATTCTTTTGTCGTCAGCTCGCCCGTCCGTGCCTTTCCACCCCCGGAGCCGCAATGCACACAGGAAAAGCAGCAGGCAAGCGTAATCTCCCAGACGCAATTTTGCAAACGCCAGCTCTTTTCGACGTCCATACCAATCCTCCGTCAATCCCAGTACGTCCCGGCTTTTGCCGCGCTGCCCGTAAAGACGCCGCTGTTCATGGTGACAACCTCCGGCTCACCCTCCGTGTCCAGGTAAAGCTCGCCCTGATTGTCCAGCGAGCCGGTCACTACCAGCCCCCGCTCCTCATCAGAGTTATATCTGGCATACAGGACTCCATAGTTGGCAAAACTGCCGGAAACGATCATATTCGCGTCGGCGTCCAGATTCATCTCCCCGTAATTTTGTACCGCGCACCGCATCTCAATGGTATAGATCCAGTGGTTGCTGCATACATCAACCTCACCATAGTTTATCAGCTCCGTATCTCCGTCCATATAGATATCTCCGGCGTGGGTCGTGGCAAGGACTCCGCCTTCGGCAACGGTCACCGTACAACCTGACAGGCTCAGCTCCCCACAAATATTCAGGGATCCGCCAGTCTCAACGGAAATATCCACACCCGTCCAATATGCATCAGTCAACAGCACAAAATTTCCATCGCTCCCGACCGTCAGGGAATTTCCGATCGTACGGCTGCCGTAAAGGGAGGCGAGCAGCATTCCCTCATTCTCCACTGTCACATCCGCAAAGTCAAAATCATCCATGCAGGCCACTGACGCACCTTCGGACACGGCAAGGCTGCCGCCGCCCAGCAATCCGTGAGAGATAATACCGCCGTTTCCGGCGACGCTTAAGCATCCCTCCACCGTCAGACCGCCGTAATTTACCACCATCTTATTCACGGTCAGGTCGCCGGACGCCTCAATTTCCGCATCGATCACAATCAGGTCTACGGAACCGTCGGCAAGGGCGCGCTCCAGCTCTTCCTGTGTCGTCACATACTCCCCGTCATAATCCGTGGCGCAGATTGTACGCGTAGTGACGTTGTCAAACGGAACCGTATCCTCGGAAGAGTAAGCCAGAATGCCCGGACCGCCGATCCTGCTTCCTGATGCCGCCGTGATCAGTGAAGCCGGGGCTGCGGAATCAATCAGACCACCGTTCGAAACCTCTGCGGTGGATGCGGTCAGCGACAGCGTACCAAAGTTTTCAATGATACCGCTGTTTTCAACAGACGCATAGTCGCCGATCTCAATCGTACCGGCATTGACGAAACGATAATTTGAGGACAGATAGGTTTCCCCGCCGCTTCGTCCCTCCAGGGTCAGCGTACCATAATTAAATAACCCGTTATCCCGGAAATCAAAGAACCAGTTATTCTCTCCGTCACCAAAAACTGCCGTCCCCAGATTAATAAAATCACCGTCAAACGCCGAAGCAGTCTCCGGCTCCAGTTCTCCTATGTTTATAAAGTTACCATCTCCACTATAATCAAGACTTCCTGACATTGATCCGTAGTTCACAATAGTGAAAAAGTCATCGCTTTGACCGGCGGATAAACACAATGTCATGCTCCCGCGGTTCACCAGAATACTGCCGTCCACACACCACCCCCCGGCGTCATACGTCTTGTCAGACGATGTGACAGACGCGCCCTCCTCGATCAAAACAGGGACTGACTGGATAATGATTTCATCCTCCGAGAAAATAATCTCGCTTCCGGAGGTAACGCGCACCGCCTCCGTGTCCGGATCATCCAATGCACTGCGGAGAGCTTCCTCTGTGGAGACCTCAACCGCATTGGCAAAAGCCGTCTCCTCAGAAAAAACCAGATAAGCTTCACTGTCTGCCGCTTCCAGCGAATCCTGACCGTAAAGATCAAGGCTCGCCCCACTCTCCAACACCAGATCATCTTCCTGCTCCACCCAGAGTTTCCAGAGATTCAGAATACCGCCATCCTCAACGTACACAGACCCGCCGGCAATGCGAAGGAAACCCTGATCAACACTCAGGTCACCCTGGATATCCACAATTCCTCCATCAACCACAACGATCGCCTGTGCAGATGTCAGCTGCTGATTCGACGGAATGAGAATCGGCTTGGAAATCTGCAGAATTCCATCAGAGATGTAAATATCAGCATCCTCCGACAGAATAATCGCCGATACATCATCCGCATCCATCGCCTCACGAAGTTCCTCCTCGTTCGTCACTTCTCCGGCCTCTGCAAAAATCGCCTCCAGATCATCCGCTGAGACCCGGGATATCCCGTCCGTTCCATTATCTGTTGTATTCCCGGTCTCTTCTGTCTCTTTTGTATTTTCCTTTGAAGAATACCATACCCCAAGGCCGACGACCGCGGCCGCAATCACACAGAGAACAACAATCAGAACATACCGTTTTTTCCTGTTCCCGACATTTTGTGTTTTATCATTCCGCCCGCCATCTTCCTACGTATCTTCATCTGTGTCGGCTTCCGTACCGATATAGGTTGCCGTCCGGTCAATAACCTCCCCATCCACTGCAACCTTCGTATCGGTATCCTCTTCCTCTTTCGGCTCTGTGTTCTCCTCTGAAGATTCCGCATCATCCCCCGGAGCTTCCTCTGTCGTATACAACCCTCCGTATAACTCCTCCACAGAACGATATCGCTTCCCGGGGTTTACCGCCATACCCTTCAGCAGCGCTTTCTGTTGCGCCGGTGTGATATCGACCCCCAGATCACGCGGGGGAATCAGCTCGTCGTGTAGCGTCCGGTCCAATGCCTGAGGCGGTTTATTCCCGGTCAGACAGTAGTAGATTGTCGCAGAGAGAGCATAGACGTCCGTCCACGGTCCCTGCCCTTTTCCCTGATATTGCTCGATCGGCCCATATCCCTGTTTCAGGGCGACTGTCATCGTTTCCATCCCCGTCGCCGCCTCTCTGGCGCAGCCGAAATCCAGAAGACGGATCATGCCGTCCTCCAGCATCAGGTTATCCGGGCTGATGTCCCGGTGTAAAAGACCGGCCTTATGAACCGTGCCGAGCGCGCCGAAAAGCGGCTTAACCAGCGAAAACAGCTCGTCCGGCGGTATTTTTCCGCCCCGCTGCTTTACCAGTTCCATGAAATTCGTCCCGTCCACATACTCCATGATGATGTATGCCGTATTGTTTTTCTCGAAAAAATCCCGCACCATGACGATCTGCGGCTGTTTTTCCATCCGGGCCATTGTCCTGGCTTCATAGAGAAACTTTTTTATGCCTTTCTCGTAATCGACCGTGGCGGAATTCGTATTGCGCATCACGGAAAGCGAAGTTCCCACATGACGGGAGACCCGATCCACAGGAAAATACTCCTTGATGGCGACTTTCATCTCCAGTCGCAGATCGCAGCCGATATATGTGATACCGAAACCGCCTTCCCCCAGAACCCGTCCGACGAGATACCTGCCCATAAGGACTGTTCCGGGCGGCAAATGATGCGGTGAAGCATGATATGCCCCGTGCGTCAGCCCGCATACCGAACAGACTTCTCCCGGTTCCACGCGATTCATGCAGTATGGGCAAAATCCGTAATAAATCTCGTTCCCGTTATTAGTATCTGTATGAAAGTTCCCGTCCATCCCAGCAACTCCTCCCTCTTTATTAATGCTCTATCTGATCAGAAAAATCAAGAGCAAAACAACAACAATTATCACAACAATAAGAATGACAGGCCATAAGCGCCGTTTTTTCCCATACACCCCCGACGTATCCATTTCCGACGCCGTCTTTCTTTCTGCCTTACGATCTGCGCCGGATATCAGGTCATCTCCGGCACCCGCACCTGTTCCGGATTCCCCGATCGTATTCTGTCCCTCATCTGTTCCGAATTCATCAATCGTATTGTCTTCCTCATCCGGAGATGAAGCAAAAAACGCTGCGGCAAAATCATCCATCGTCTGAATCCGTTCATTCGGTTGTATCGCAAGCCCCCGGATAATCGCCTCGTTCTGGCTCCTTGTCAGATCCGAGCCGAATTCCAACGGTGTTTTGAGATACGGATCTTCCAGACGGTCCACCGCGGACGGCGGAATGACTCCGGTCAAGGCATAGTATATGGTAGCTGCCAACGCATAGACATCCGTATATGTCCCCTGTCCTTTTGTCAGGTACTGTTCGATAGGTGCAAATCCGTGTTTTAAAAGAACTGTCATGGATTTATCGCCCTCCATGGAACGGGCCGACCCGAAATCAATCAGCTTTAATGTATCATCCGTCATCCAGAGAATATTGTCCGGACTGATGTCCCGGTGAAGAATCCCCTCCTCATGCAAACCTGCAAGATCCCGAATCAGTGCCGGAAGCTTCGGCAGCAGATCGTTTGCCGGAATTTTCCCTCCCATCTCCTGAAGCTTATGAAATAAAGGCACGCCGTCCAGATATTCCATAACCAGATAAGCAGTTCCGCCGGTTTTGAAGCAGTCTTTCACATGAACAACAGAATCCAACGGTCTGATACCCGCGAGTCTCCTCACTTCTTTAAAGAAGTTATCATATCCTTTCTCAAACTCTTCCTCCATCCCCGATTTTGCAGATACCGACTGATCCGGATTGCGCAGCGCACAGCGAATGGGAAAATACTCTTTTATAGCGACCCTGACCCCATGCTCCTGTTCCAGTGCAGTATATGTGACGCCGAACCCTCCCTGTCCTCTCGCACCGCCCAGACGGTAGGAAAGAAGCGTCCCTTCCAGAAGTGTTCCCACTGGCATCTGCGTTTCCCCGGCTGTCCACGCCAGATTGCCGCCGCAATCAGGGCAGTATCTCGCCTCATCATCATCAACAGGTTTCACACAATACGGACAGTACCTCATCCGCCACACCTCCCATTATAATATCGTCAGCCAGACCGCCGCCGCGGTATTGTTGTCATTGTCATCCGGGATGCGGCGGCTGTGATACATGCGCATCCTGCAAATCCAGTCCTGCGGGTCGCTTGCTTTTTTCAACTCCCGTTCCATCTCTTCCTCCAGAACATATTCCCAGAATCCGTCAGAGCAGAGGAGGAAAGCATACCATCCGGGATCCAGGCAGCGCTCCTGCGCTTCCGCCTTCAATTCTCCCTCCTGCCCAAGCGCTTTCAGTATCCGGCTGCGATCCTCATGAAAACGAATCTGTTCCGGTGTAATCTCCCCGAGCATGACGGCAATCTGCGACGCGCTGTGATCCTGCGTCTGAAAATCAAGCTTCCCTTCCCGGAAAAAATAAAGCCTGCTGTCTCCCACATGGATCCACCCCACATGCCGTCCGGAAATCGTCAGAACGACAGCTGTGCTCTTCATCGCGCAGGAAAGATTCTGTTTTTCACATACCGCCCTGTGTGCTTCCCGGATCAGGCGGGTCAGGCTTTCCGAATCTGTAACGCCGGGACGCCAGCTGCTGCAGATAACATCCGCCGCCGTGGAAGAAGCAATCCGTCCGCCTCCATGACCCCCCAGGCCGTCTGCGACAACCATACAGAGTTCTTCACCGGCTCCCCGCATCTGCACGGTATCCTCATTAACCGGCCTGCCGCCGATATCAGAATATTGCGCTGTCTGAATCATCTCTTTTACCTCTTATCTTCACATCGGATAATGATTGCCGAATAATTATCCTGTCCCAAAATCTTTTTTTCTTCTATCATGCGCCCGATTTCCTCCGCCGCGTCCTCTGCCCGTAGAGCAAGTGCCCGGCAAATTTCCTCCCCGCTAAGCGAACGATATACGCCGTCGCTCATCAGGGCAACACAATCATCCGGCAGCAAATGAAGCGGCTTCGCAGGCAAATCCAGATATTTCAACTGTCCCATCCCGAAAAAACTGGTGAGACCCGCCGCGTGCGGGTGAGATTTTGCCTCATCGAACGTCCCATTTCCGTTGATCATGCGGAGGATCAGTTCGTTTTGATAGATATGCTCCCTGTTCAACTGCAGGAGTTCGCCATTCCGGTACAGACAGATCCTGCTGTCGCCGACACTGGCGTAATATAATTTTCCCTGATAAAACAGCCCGGCAACCACCGTAGCTCCGCAGGTACCAATGCGCGCCATGCCCAGTACACGGTTCACCTTACGGTTTGCACAGTCAAACAGTTCTGCCAGACGTTCCGTGGGTTCTCCGTCCGACAATGAAAATTGCCGCATCATAGACGAAGTCACTGTACCGCTTACCAGATCTCCATTCTCCATGCCGCCCATACCGTCCGAGAGAACCGCAAGAAACCCCTGCTCGCTATAAAGCTCCGGCGGAGAGAACGCCAGACTGTCCTCCTGACATTGTCTGTCCCCCTGCCCGGATACCTTCCCGGCAGAGAGCCGGTACGCCGCCGATTTCCGGCCGAATTTTCTCCTGACCGATGCAATCTTACGCAAACTCCCAACCTCTCTCCCAATCAAAACGCTCTCCGCACATGGCGATAAACATCAGATGTGTTGAGCCAACGGTTATGACATCATAGCTCTCAATTTTCGTAATACCCATAACCGTTTTCCGGTTGATCTGGATCAGATTCCGCCCGGAGGCCGGACCCGCAAAAAAAGAGACGGTCACGCTCATCATATGCCACCACAGCATGTTTTTCTCTGGAAATTTTCTGATCACCGGGAATACATATGTCTCCGATTTCTCTTCCTATATAATTGTATCCCCCATGGATTCGGTAATCACACCCTTTCGCCGGTCCGTCCACACACACCAGCCAGCCGGACACCGGGTTAATATGGTTTTCCTCCTGTCTGTGAAAAGCAGCCGTGGCCAGACCGCTGCAGACCGGGCAGAAATCATGAATCGCGGCGTTGTAGTAATGTCCGTTGGGGCACCGCACCAGTCTGTTGATAACATCCATACGCAATCTCCTCTGTATTTGCAGTTTGTTTTAATAGTTCTACCTGAAACAGATTTGTCGAATCTGCCAGATAAAACTGGCTCCCCGGCAGAACAGTCATGGGATAATACGGCGGAAAAGGACTGTCGTCTACATGCCAGGTACCGTTTCTGGATCCGAAATCCACCATGACCAGAAGCCCCTGCTGCCAGCGCAGCATACAGTGATGGCGGCTGACCGTCATAGAATCGTTTGAAAAACGCACGCCGCAGTCTGCATCTCTCCCGAACTGCAGGCCATCCGGTCCGATCATCCAGGTTTTCCCCCTGAGCGGTCCTGACAGGCAGTGCAGAACAATTTTTTCATTCATTACTGACACACCTCTACTCCTTCTTATTATCTAACCCACGAAAAACACATCAGACATTTCCGTGCCGCACAGCGATCTGAATCTCCTGCGTCGAGGAGCCAAGGCTGATGCGCGCACCGACACCCACCTCATAGAGCTGCTCCGGGTTGAGCCTTGTACCGTTGACAAACGTTCCATAGGAGGACCCGAGGTCACGGATGTACACCCGTCCGTTCTGACACATGATCTCACAGTGCCGTCCGCTGACCCCGGAGGTTCCCGCCGGGACGACCAGATCGTTCGCCGCCGGATCCCGGCCGATGCGCACATGTTGCTTCACCGGATAGCGTTTTCCGGAAAAATAACCCGCAACGCCCAGAATCCGGAATCCGCTGTCAAGCTCTTCCCGCTTTCCGTCAATCGGAATGGTCTCGGCATCAGAAAACGACGGGCTGCCGGCCGCATCCCCGACCGCATAGGTCAGGCGGTTTTCATTGGCTCGGACAGTGGCTGCCACCACCTGATTTAACCCCTTCTTCATCATCCAGAATGCTACAAGAATAATAATCACACTTAAAATCACACTCATGGAAACTATCGGTAGAGAATCCCAGATTGTATGCAAGGCAATGACAAGGACAAAATATTTCAGGAACACCGGCTTCGTAAAATGCTTCATCTGAAGTTTTTCATCGCCCTTGGCCCACACAAGCGCGCCGCAGGAAACCGCCGCCCAGAGAATATGTCCGCCGAGCGCCCAGAAGATTCGACCTCCTAGTTCAGAAAAACTCCAGCTTTCTTGAATTATTGCATACCATGCGTCCTCAATAGCGGTAAACCCGGCTCCGATGGTGGAGCCGATCAACATGCCGGTAAGGATATACTTTTTGTCCTTTCCCCGCAGGAAGAATGCAGCGGCTCCAACCTTTGCGGTCTCCTCCACAATGCCGACGATGATTGTCATATAGCCTGGCAGAATCTCATAACCGATCGTGGTAAATACGAAAGATAATAGTCCCCCGATGAGCAGCACTACAATCACAGCCACAAAGGAGACATTACGCGGAATATTCATCTCCCAGAAAAAGCACATCGCGGTTATGGGAACCAGAAAGCTTCCTGCCATGAATAAAAACGGAAGAGCTGCTGTATGTCCAAATCCGAAGAGTAAAACATAGAGGAGTGCCATGACCAGCAGTGTACAGAGGAAAACTCTGGCAAACATATACGGTTTCTGCCAATTCTTAAGCATATTTTTTTCATCCGGCGTTGTCAGCGCTGTCCCCGCGATAAAAAGCCGCGCATTCTCCTCCGGCGTGTGTTTCCGGAAAACATCGCTGAACACATCCCCCCATGTCAGTTTGTCGGTTCCCGCCTTTTTATAAAAGGTCCTGTTTTCGTTCATCCTATGTATCCCCCGTCATCAGAAGTCCAGAATCAGGCAGGTGAAATTATCCTGCTTCGGATTCTGCGCCGCCAGCACCTGTTGTTCCATCAGCCTGGCGGCCTCATCCGCATTCGCGGTACTCTCCAGTATCTTTATGATCGTCCGCTCCGAAATCGTGTTAAAGACGCCGTCCGACATCAGCAGCAGCTTATCGCCGCGCCGTACATCCACCGGGCGCAGACTGCCGTCAATGTATTCCAGATCTCCCATACCCAGGAAACTGACCAGACGCTCCCTCTGCGGGTCTGATTTCACCCTGTCGAACGTTGCTTTTTTATTTACTGCCATGTGAAGCAGCTTCTGCTTATAGATATGCTCCCGGTTGATCTGAATGAGGTGGCTGTCGCAGTAGAGGTAAATGCGGCTGTCGCCCACAGCAATCCAGCGAAAACGCGATCCGTTGGTCAGCACGGCCAGAAGCGTCGCTCCGCTCTTGTAGATCTGATCCGGACCCAACAGATTCAGCACCTGACTGTTGCAAAGGCTCAGCATCTCATACAACGGGTTATTGCTGCCGGAAGCCCGGACCTGGTCAGCCGCCTGAATCATCCCCTTCACAGCCTGCTGACTGACTTTCTCTCCGTTAGAAAGTCCGCCCATACCATCCGAGACCACCGCAAGAAATCCGAGACGGGTAGACGCGGTGCCAAAGGTATCCTGCTGATTCCTTCGGTTTCCGATATTATGCACAATGCCGATCGCGCGGCCGTCCGAATCCGGCATAGAAGGATTTTCGACTCGCGCCGTTTCCTCTTTCCATACGGTTTCTTCCTTATGGTTCCCCTCTGCCGCTGTCCCGACATCCGTAATTTCCTCTTTTTTCCCGCACAGGTGCAATATGCCCGCAATCGCAAGAATAACCGCAGCACCGCATACCAGTCCGAGTGCCAGCGCCTGTACAGCCGAAAGGCCGGACAATAGTGCAGCAAATTCCCGATTTTCTGCGGCAACTGCACTTTCATCAACCGGTACAGCCGTCAGGGCAAACGTCATATTATCATTCGCCTCAAGCGTCGGACTCATTTCCAGCGTATATCCTTCCGCACTCTCATCCTCCACCGAGACAGAATACTCGTACGCTTCCCCTTCGTCGCTGAAGACCGCCACTTTTTCCTCCGCACAATACTCATTCCCGGCGCTTAATTCCTCAATCTCAATACTTTCCGCCTTGTTCCCCGCCTTGTCTGCCACATCCGCAATTTTTCGTGTAACAACGACTTCTATGCCTTCATCAGGTGGCATTCCATCCGCATTGTCGTCGTGTTCCCCGGCCAGTGTGACAGTCAGCGTCACCTCTTTCGTATCGCCGGCGTTTTCCGCGGGAGTCAGCTTTTCTGTCGCGGCCTGCACGCTGGTGCTTCCCAGCAAAATCATCACGCACACTCCAGCCGCACCGCATAGTAATTTATGTCTCATCCGTCTTTCCTCCCGGCATCTTTCTAATTTCACTTTATTAAGGCAACGTCCCCTGTATCATTCCACATAAAAACTCTCTCCGGAAAAATGGATGGTATTTCCCTGCCTTAAGCGATACCACCTGTCCCTCTGCAGCCTTTGTCCCGATACAAGCGTGCCATTGGTAGAGTGATCCATAATATACAACGCCAGATTCCTGTCGCACCACAGGCGGCACTGCGTACGGCTGATGCTTTCCGCACCGGCGGGATAACGCAGACGGCATTCCTCACTCCGGCCAATCAGGATACCGTTCTCTGCTGCCAGAATAAATACCTGACCCTGATAGAGTCCCGCGATTCCGCGCAGCCTGCAGCCGTCACGCGGGATCGTCGCCGTCACCCTGGCTTTTCCGGCTCTTTTTTCCATACCGAAATAATTCATCATTTTTGCGAACTGACCCGCGAGTTTCCAAGTTCCTGGCTGAGATTTCTGCTCCGCAAGCTTCCGATCTCCTGCCTCACATTTCTGCCCCGCAGCCGTTCCGGACAAAACCGGCGCCCGCAAACCGGAAACATTTCGGTCGGAAGACCCCTGCTTCACCAAAATATCCTCCCCGGGAAACAGAGCAGCCGCCATCTCCAGCGCCGATTGGAACCGGTCTTTCGGCTCCAGCTCCATACCCTTGCGAATCGACCGGCTCACATGAGCCGGAAGTTCCGGGCAAAAATTCTCAACAGGAACCACTTTTTCGTTCTGCATCAGCCGGCTCGGCGCTTTCGGCGGCATCTTTCCGCTTAATGCGTAATACATCGTCACACTAAGGGCGTATACATCTGTCCATGGGCCCTGCTTTCCGTTTGTATAATACTGTTCCATCGGCGCAAAAACATGCTTTAAGATCGTTGTCATTCCATTCCCGCTGTTATAACAGCGAACCGACCCGAAATCAATGAGTTTGGCCTCTGTCAGGCTTGTCAGGAAGATATTATCCGGACTGATATCCCTGTGAATCAGCCCCCTCCCATGTATAATATGAAGTGTGCGAAGAATCTCCCTGATATAAGAAGAAAGCTGACTCCACGGAATCCTGCGCTGCCTGCGGATCATGCTGCGCATGTCAAACCCGGAAAGACATTCCATAGAGTAGTAAACCGTATTATTTTCCTCCGCCAGACCATACACATTTACGATGGAAGGCTCCCGGCGGAATCCATAGAGAATCTGTGCCTCCTCTTTAAAGTGCTGCCTGCATTTGGCGAAATAATCTTCCTGTCCGCTCTTCGGCACAATCCGATTGGTAACGATATTCCTCTCTACATCCAGATCCGGATACAGTTCTTTGACGACCACTCTCTGGTTCCATTTGTAATCCCACGCCAGATAGGTAATGCCGAAGCCCCCTTTACCGATCACTTTCCCGATATAGTAGTGGGAAGCAAGCATATACCTGTCCGGCAGAGTATTGACAAGGCGTTCCGAAGCCGAAGCCTTTGCACTTTTATGGCAGTATGTACAGATTCCGCTCTCAAGCCTCCCGGAAAAGCAGTTCGTACATAATTGCTGTAAATTCATTTTTCATCATCCTGACCATCAGTTGGCCCAGTCAAAGTTTTCTCCGCAAAGCGGTACAAATATCAGTTTTGCACTGCCGATGCTCAGAGTATCGTAGGGATGGAGCTCGGTCGGCAGCATCACCATCTTGTCGTTCACCCGAACGATGTTTCTGCCTTCTGAGGGGCCGAAGAAAAACATCTTCTCCACATCGTCATAAGCAATCAGCGCATGCTTTTCCCTGCTGATCTTCTGGTCGCCGCGGATGCAGATATCCATATGCTCTGACCGTCCGATCTGATTGTAGCCGGTGCGAATGCGGTAGTCATTGCCGCGATCCGGTCCATCCACACAGACCAGCCAGCCGACCACGGGAGTGAAGCCGCTTACCCGACCGGGGCTTACCGGAACCGTTTCAGAGCTATAGTCATTTCCGCCAATGTCCGCATTCAAAAATCCATCCATGGGACGAGTCGGGGCTTTCGTCTCATCTGAAGAGTTGACAAATGCGCCCACCGGTTCTGTCGCTCCGATATCGGCAAACCCGCCGTCCACCGGCTGGGTGGCGCCGACGTCGCCAAAACCGCCGCCGGAGAATGCCATCGACCCGACCTCCGGACCGGCCGTATTCGCATCTGTGCCAAAGTATTGTCCGTTTTCATATTTTATCCTATCCATATCTGCTCTCCTTTTCTTTTTTTATCTTAAAATGCAACAAGAATCATGTCACATAATATGGATCTTAAAACTGTTCTTCTCTGATCCGAGCGAGAAAACTGCTCCGTCCTCTACCCTGACCGGCTGTTGCGCAGACAGCTTTCCGAATCCCTGCAGAAACGTCCCGTAGGTAGAACCGCTGTCCATCAGAAAAAGCGCGCCGCTGCTGTCCTTAAATAACTTACAGTGATTCCGGCTCACACCTTTTACATCTGTCGGAAACCGAATGCCGGAAGAGACATCCCTCCCAAAGCTTATCCCCGAATTGCCCACGGGATACGTCCGTCCGTCCATTATCCCCGAAATCCCGGTGACGCTCACGGTACCCAGCACCGGCCGCGGAGCAGGCATCGGCTGCACATCACTCCCATTCGGAGAAACCGCGCTGTCCGCCGCCTTCACCAACGGATCATCGGCGATCGGCCGCACAAAGGAGTCATCCACGATTGGCTGCACAAAGGAATCATCCGCAATCGGTTGCACAAAAGAATCATCCACGATCGGCTGCATCGGCCGTACGGGAGGTACGTCTGCAATCAGTGAATCCTGCTGCACCTGTTCCTCTGTCTCCCCGCCTTTTTTCCTCTTCCTGCTGCGGAAAAAAGCAGAAACCGCAGCAGCTATAACAGCGATCCATATCCAGCTCAGTCCGGAAAATGAATATCCGCCGGAGACAGCCGAGAGATCCGTATCAAAAGCGAGGAATAAATTCTCCTCCGTCAGAATCGCGACCGCATCGCCGTCTTCATTCATTAAAAGGGCAGGCACGTACGCCAGATCGTCCGGCTCCTCACAGGAATTGCCATCCTCATCAACAAACGCTCCCGCCAGAGACACGACGGTCTCCCCGTCCAGGGAAACCTCGCTGCCTCCCGTCACCTGATAATTTGCGGTCTGAACTCCATAATCCTCATCCACATAGATCAATGTCAGAATCTCATTCTTTTCGGTTGATACCATTTCTTTCAAATGCCTTGACGAGGGAATATCGTCCTCATCCTCATAGGCAAACGTCACACAGCCGTAGCCATCCATCTCATTATCCGGATAGATTACCGCATAACCGTTATCTTCCCAGTCCCATACAGTATAAAGCTCTGCACTGTCTGAGAGTGCACTATCCAGTGCGACTACCATCGCATCCCCATCCTCATCCTCCATCAGATAGGCAATGCCGATGGATACAGTCTCATCGGATTCGTTATAACCGCGAATATAAAATACTTCATCCTCGATATCATCCGAAGCAAAAGCCGTCAGTTGAAAAGCGCTTATAAACAACGCTGCCATCGTCATCACAATCCATACCCTGCATCTTTGTTTTATCTTATTCATCTCTGTCTCCTCGCCTGCATACCAATTTATCTGTTATTGATAACCCTTCCGTTCTTCTCATTTTTCACAGAGCATCCGCCCAAAATACCAATAATGATTAATGTAATGATCATAACCTGCGTCTCCTTTTCTTTCTTGTGTTCGGATGCATCTCTCTTTCACTGATGCCACTATAACACTCCCAAATTTTCCTTCGTCCAACTTGTTTCCAGATCCTATCCGGAGGCACAGCCCGTCTATGTGCAAAAAAAGAAACAATCTACGGCATTTTTTGATCTGCTGCCCTGGCTTGTTTCTTTTCATAGTGCTAAAAATAAGTGTCGCGCTGCGGCACTTCGCGCGCGAGCGGTTG
>JAJBTR010000073.1 GCA_020860745.1 Lachnospiraceae bacterium
CCTGATGGATCCCGCAAGCCACACTATGCCGCGCCCCCCCGCAGAGCGGATGCTGCAGTTTTTTTCGCAGATTGAGCTGAATCAAAATCCCGATCTGCCGGAGGCTTTGAATGACGAAAATGAGATTCTGCGGCTCTGCAATGGTTTAAATACCATACTTCCCGTTGGCCATATGGTTTATATAGACGGCAGGGACGGCGGGGGAATGGCGCGTGCGCTCGGGCTCCGCTACACGATCATCACCGGCCTGGACAGTGAGCAGGAACTGGAAAAGTGCGTGGAAATTATTATGATGCTGATGACAGCCTATCAGTTTCTCTGCGGCGCTCTGACGCTTATGATAGACGGAGCCAGCGCGGCGGAAGCGGTGGCGCAGATTGAGGAGATGCTGGGATGATACCAGGGTTACACTGTCAAGAATGGAGCGGCTGCGGTCCGATGTATGACCCTGGAGTCTGATATCAAAATGACAAAAACGCAAAAAGCACCCTGGACAGGAGTAGTATGGATAGCCGGGAGGTGATTGGATGCCGGAGCAGGAAGAGGAAAAAAATTAAAACCGGATGATCAGAAAAAGGATCAGCAGCCGGGGGATCGTGACGTACAGGACGTTCCGGATGATTTAAATCCGGATAGCTGGGAAGTGATAGAGCCCGGCGCGGCGGGCGACCGCACGGCTGCGGCCCAGGAAGGATCAATACAGGACGCGGCGAAAGAGAATACGGGCGTTGTGCAGCAGGAGCAGACCCAGTCCCAGTCGGAAACGAACGCCGGCGGAGACGGCAGTGGGAACAATGAGACAGCCGACGAAGAGACGCAGGACAGGAATCAGGCGGTGGAATACAATCCGGAGACCCATCACAATGAGCCCGCGGATGACGATATAGAAGAGATCGATAAAAATACATTAGAGCTCTATGCGAAGGTGAGCCAGGCAAAACACGGGGATAAGGCGGAGCCAAAGATCGCGGAGGATGACTTTTTTGACCGGCCGGATGACACGCCGGAGGAAGCGTCGCTGCCTAAGGACGCCCAGAATCGGGATAAACGGCAGCATATGCTGGATTTTGTAAAAAACAGAAGGAAATCTGATATCTATAAGGCGGTCTGTGTGGCCAGACTGCTGAATAGCAACCAGCCAAACCCGGTGGCTCACGCTGCCCCTGTTTCCAAAAAGGATCAGGCAAAGTATTGGGGCTGGAACGCCTGGGATACCATCGTTGATACAAGCAATATTGTGTCCGGAGTGGATTCGCTTTACGGAAACTTTTTCAGCGAGGGCAAGAAGACAAAAAACAGTATTTCCGTTGCCACAAACGCGATCGCGTGTATCAACGCAGCCGCAAGGCTGGGCCAGAAAAGCTGGCATGTCATTAAAAATTTCAGGGATAAGAAATTCTGGACTCTGGATAATGCGCTGGAAGTGTCCGGAGCAATCGCGGATGCCTGTCTTTTGGCAGCCAAGACCGGCAATACCCTGAAAGCTGCTTTTGCGCTGGTCGGACGGTCGCCGATGTGGCTGCAGATCTGGAGCAAGGTTTCCTATTTCCTGACAGGGATATCGCAGTTTAACTCTCTTGCCACGACGAGTATCAATCTGTGCAGGAAAGGACACGCGATCCGGAAGTTTGAGAACAATCCGGAATTGATCGGCGCGAAAAAGGAGACGGTCCGGTTAATCAACGATCACCGGAAGTCGGGCGAGAAAGAACTCAGCTGGGAGCATTATGCCAAAGGCCGGGATCGTGAGCTTACCTCGCGGGCGAAGGAATTGCTGAGGCGGAACGAGAGAACAAGCATGATGATGGAGCGCGGTCCGCTGGCGCCGAACCCGCGGAAAGAGGGGGAGCGTGACGTAAACGAGGAGGCTCCGGCAGCGGCGGAAAGACAGGAGAAGCTTCAGTTGAACGACGCCGATGAAAATGCCCTTGTGACCTATGTCGCCTTGCGCGGGAAGGTGGAAAGCGCGGAGTTATCTCTGTTAAAGTCTGTTCCGGGGCTGATCACCAGCGCGACCGGCACACTGAACAGCTTCTGGGGAGGCGCGAATTCCCTTGCCAACGGAGATGGGACGAACAAGGCAATGAATACCACCACAAAGGTTTTTTCCACTGCTTCCAGCGCTGCGGTCGTCGCGAACACAGGGTACAGGATCGGGCAGAGAGCCCATGATGTGGGGAAAGTGGTGAATGATAATCCGATGCCGGACGCGGATGCCAGCAACCTTGCGGCAAACTTTATCTGGAATAAGTTTGAGCAGATTATCTCGAATAACCAGTACGGTATGAAGGGACTGAGCCAGCGCATCCAGTCACAGGAGGCGGCGGAGAATCCCGAGACCGTGACGCAGCTCGTAAATCAGGTCCAGGATGCGGAATCGCATTATCTGGATCTGGAAGCCGCTTTGAAAAAGCTGTATATTCCAATCGACAAACTGATCGCGGCGGAGGATATGACGTCCTTTAAGAGGCTGCTGGTCGCCTCGGGGCTTTAATACTGGAAGTACGGACGGGGCGGGATAACAATCAGAGAAAGAAAGGGAAAGGTGAAACGTGGAGAATCAGGTTGAGGGGAAGAAGAAAAAAATGGGGCTGTCTACCAAAATTTTTATCGCTCTGATTGGCGGGGCGCTGGCAGGCGTTCTGATTCACTATTGTATACCGGAAGGTTACTTCCGCGATACGATTCTGATTGGGGGCGTCCTGTATGTCATCGGGCAGGGCTTTATCCTCCTGATGCAGATGCTGGTGGTTCCGTTGGTATTCTGTTCGCTGATCTGCGGCAGTATGGCGATCGGCGACACAAAGACCCTCGGGCGTGTCGGTATCCGCACCGTTTTATTTTATCTGGCAACGACGGCATGCGCAGTCGTAGTTGCCCTGTCCGTCGCCTTACTTATTAACCCGGGCACCGGACTCCAGATGGACGCCGTGGAAACGACGGAAGTAAGCGTCGCGGAATCCACCAGCTTTGCGGATACGCTGCTGAATATCATTCCCAAAAACCCGATTTCTTCTCTGGCGGACGGGGATATGCTTCCGATCATTGTATTTGCGTTGTTTGTCGGCATTATGCTGGCAAAATTAGGTCCGAAGGCGTCCACCGTTTCTGATTTTTTCAGTCAGTTCAATGACGTTATGATGGAGACGACAATGGCAATCATGTCAGTAGCGCCGATCGGCGTTTTCTGTCTGATTGCCAAAACCTTTGCGGAGATCGGGCTTTCCGCATTCCTCCCGATGCTGAAATACATGGCAGTGGTTATTATAGCGCTGCTGATTCAGTGCTTTGGCGTATATCAGATTTTTCTGTTCCTGTTTACCCGGCTCAACCCGATCCGGTTTATCCGTAAATTTTTCCCGGTGATGCTGTTTGCCTTTACCACGGCGACATCCAATGCGACCATTCCGATGTCGATTGATACGCTGGAGAAAAAGATTGGAGTTTCCAGAAAAATCTCTTCTTTCACCATTCCCCTTGGTGCAACCATCAATATGGACGGAACTTCTATCATGCAGGGGGTTGCGGTTATTTTTATCGCACAGATTTACGGCATTTCACTGTCCACGAGTGATCTTCTGACGGTGATTGCGGTTGCAACGCTGGCTTCCATCGGTACAGCCGGTGTTCCGTCCGTCGGCCTGATCACGCTGTCGATGGTGCTTACCTCCGTTGGCCTGCCGACCGAAGGCATTGCGCTCATCATGGGCATCGACCGGATTCTGGATATGCTCCGCACGGCGGTCAATATCACGGGAGACGCTGTATGCACCACGATCGTATCCTCTCAGAATAAAGCGCTTGACCGGGAGGTATTCGCCCGGGAAGACTGACTGGAAACCATGCAGCGTCTGCCGGATAATTGATGAAACATAATGTTGACTGTACGGTTGGACGCTCTGCAGAGTATCGGATCATGCTTCCACATTCGCAAAATTCGCACTGTTATAGATGATTGGCTGTTTACAGCACGAAAGGAATGCTATGCGCTTAAGACGATTATATATTGGGTTTGCCGCAGCGGCAGCAGTGTTGTTGTGTGCGGGCTGTACTGGTTCGACAGACGATATCACAACTTCCTCAGACGCGGCGGCAGAGCAGTCAGAACAATCGGATCAATCAGAGCGGTCAGAACAATCAGAGCAATCGGAACAGTCAGACCGATCAGACCAGTCAGAACAGTCGGGGCAATCGGAACAGTCGTTTGAGATTGAGATTACTTCGGAGATTCAGGAAATCCGGGACCGCGGTTATCTGATTGTCGCCTGTACGGATGATGTGCCCGGGTTTGGCTATTACAATGAGGAAACCGGAACCTATGAAGGCGGGGAGATTGATCTGGCTTATTACATTGCGGCCAAAGTGTTTGATGTAAGCTGCGAGGAGGCGGAAGAAGACGGACTGGTACAATTCCAGCCGGTGGAAGCTTCTCAGCGGGAGCAGGTTTTAACTGACGGAGAGGCAGATTATGTGATCGCAACCTATACCATCACGGAGGAACGTGCAGAACAGGTAGACTTTTCTGACAGCTATTACACCAGTGAGATTGGTCTGATGATAAATAAAACAGATGTGGATGAAGAGTATCTGGATGAGCCGGATATTGATTCGGTTGCCGACCTGGACGGAGAAATCATCGGCGTCATCAGTGGATCCACAACCCGGGATGATTTTCTCAGCTATATCCAACTCTGCGGTATTTCGGTTAATCCTGTCTTTTTTGAATATTCCGCTTATGATGATCTGGATCAGGCGTTGACACAGGGAGATATTGATGTATTCTGTGTCGATGTCAGCATTCTTGATGACTATCTGACAGATGCCCGAACCATTCTGAGTGATCGTTTTGCCGCACAGGATTACGGTGTCGCCGCGCAGCAGGGACGTGATGGCCTGATTGAGGCGGCGAATGCGGTGATCGCTGAGCTGGAATATAATGAGGTTGATTTGTTTCAATAACTTATTCTGACAAAATCATATT
>JAJBTR010000328.1 GCA_020860745.1 Lachnospiraceae bacterium
ATTATTCATAGATAGGACTTTATGGTAGTGTACAGCCACGAAATCAGAAGTTTTAAGCAGTTAAAAAATAAAAGAAGAGGAGGTTTTTCGATGGAAAACAGGATAACGGAACGGGTTAAAATAGACTTTGATCCGATGCGCAGTCTGATGTATCTGAATGTGAATAACGAATATTATCACAAACTGGACTGCTGGTTGCACAGGGTACATGTCCCGGAAAGTATCTCGCAGTTTGGACCCTATGTTACACGCTATGCATTTTACAAATCATTGCCGATTCCCGAGGGATCGGAGCGATTTGGGGTCTGTAATTATCAGTTGACGGAACATCACTGGCTGGTAAATCCTTTTTCTCCGCAGCTGAAGATTAAGACTGTGCAGGAGACGATGCCTCTCGAGGTATTAAAGTGGGAAGGATTAATTCCCGATGAGTTTGATCCGGAAGCTTCCTTCTCCGCGGATGAGGCTCGGGGGAAAGAACTGGCTGATGCGTCTGAGGTGCCGCCCCTTGCGTGGAATTTTGTTCCCATGTGGTGGGAGGAAGAATTCAAAGGGGAGAAACGCTGTGCCGATGACGGGGATAATTTCCGCTGGCAGTTTGTGGTAAAGTATCCGGACGGTGTGTCAAAAGAAGAGGGCGATAAGTGGATGCTGGGCGAAGTGCTTCCGAAGTTTGCGCAGATGGAAGAGTCAGTAAGGATATTGACCAGTGCGGTGATGCAGGATGTAAATGCCAGTCCATTTGCCCGTGTGGTGGAGATATGGTTTGATTTGCCCCGTGATTGGAAGACGACAGCGCTGAAAAAAAGCAGCACGATTCAAGCGCCGTCCTGGGCGTCGGAAGGAAATTGCTTCCCGTATCTGCGGCCTGCGTTTGAGATTCAGAGTATGTTTCTGAGTGATATGCCAACGTTTGATCATCTGGGACAATATACTGGACACATAACCATGCGTTAAAAAAATAAAGGGGGTAACACGAATGAAGCTAGTTGGTATCAGTTTTGGAAAGACAATGGGTAATACGGAGATTTTGATGCGGGAAGCATTGATGGGAGCACAAGAGGCAGGTGCGGAAATTTCGCTCGTCCGGGCGTATGATTACGATATCAAGCCTTGTAATGGCTGCAATGCATGTACGTTTAATCCGCTGAATGAGGATGGCTTACCTTATTGCAAGAGCAACGACGATTTTCTGAGTTTTATGGAAAACATTCTGGATGCGGATGGAATTATTTTCGGATCGCCAATCTATCAGATGACACCCAGCGGCTATATGCGTCTGATCTGTGACCGTATCGGTCCGCATTTTGATGTGGCAGTTTTAAAAGGGGAGCTGGAGATGAAAGGAGCGGAGGAGTTCCCTATTGACCAACGTATTTTTAAGCCCAGGGTTGCCGGTTTTATCTGTGTTGGCGGTGCAGAACGTTATAAGTATGTCAATATGGTTCTCCCGCTTATGAATCTGATTACCTATCCGAATCAGATTGAAGTGGTAGACCAGCTGCTGGTGATGGAGAGCATTTTGACGAATCATGTTCTTGCCCATTCAGATAAACTGCAGCGCGCGCATGAACTGGGGGTTCATGTGGCACAGTCAATGGGTGTTCCGGCAGAGAAATTGCAATGGTATGGTGAGGAGAGTGTCTGTCCTGTCTGTCATACAAATCTTTTGACGTTGGAAAGTGATGATAAGATTATGTGCGCGGTCTGCGGTATGTACGGAAAGGTCGAGAATGTAGATGGAAAGGTGAAAGTGACATTCCCTAAAGAGGCGTGGAAAGAGTCCAGGCTGACGATGGAGGAAAAAGAGCTTCACAGCTCGGAAATCCTTGACTTTATCGGGAGGGCAATGCCTTTTGTTATGGAGGAGGCACCCGGTCTGCTGGAAAAATACAAGAAATTTGATGTGCCTGTTGTGAAACCAAAGAAGAAGGCATAGAAAACGCAGTAGGAAAGGAAGAGAAGAAATGCCTCAGTTTTATGCAAAAAGTCCCGGAAACGAGGGTTACATAAAAAATATGGAAGTCATTGGTGTGCATGATCTCGACCGTCATTATGCATTTCAGAGCCAGCTTTACAGGACAGAAGAGGGCAGGTATTATCTGTATCTCGGATGTTATCAGGGAACCGGTGTGGAGATACTGGAGGTCACGGATCCGGCTCATCCGCGTGCGGTGCAATATTTTCATTGTGAAAATCCGGAGAAACATCCTTATATGTCAACTCCAAAAATTCAGATTGCGGATGAACTGATGATTGTATCTTTGGGGAATTGTATTGAGTTTCTCCATGGCAAACCGCCTGAATCCTATGAAAAGGTGGAGGGTGGAATCAAGATTTACAGCCTGAGAGATCCGGAGAATCCTGAGTTCCTTTCTTTCTGGAGCACAGGAACCGGAAATCCGGATGATATGGGCGTGCACCGGTTTACTTATAATGGCGGACGATATCTTCATCTTACAGCATGTGCGCCGGGATTTGTTAATTTCATTTATCGAATTGTGGATATTGCTGATCCGCGAAATCCGGTGGAAGTAGGACGATGGTGGCTGCCCGGCCAGTTCCTCGGCAATCAGACCAAGGCAACACAGGAAAGGGATATACAGGGTTGGTCTGAGGGCTCTACTTATCCCGGTCTGGTTCACCATGTCTATGCGACGGAGAATAAAGCGTATCTGAGTTGTGGGGGTGCCGGATTTAAGATTCTTGATATTTCCGATGCGACCCGCCCGCAGCTGATCGGAGAGATTGCCATGCATCCGCCATTTGCGCGTAAATTCGGAGGCGCCTTGTGCCATACTTTCATGCCGGTTGCAGGGACGAATTATGCTATTGGAATGCAGGAGGGAGAACGCTTCTGGATTGCCAGCGATGAACTGTTGGAGCAGATAGGAGTAGAAGAGTTCCGGGGAATTGAAATGTTTGATATCTCTGATCCGACAGATCCGGTTATGATTTCCATTTTTCCGTATCCGGAGGTGCCGGAGAATTGGCCCTATCAGAATTTCAATTATTGCGGATTAAAACATCCGGGACCATTTGGCCCGCATAACCTCCATGAGCCCATGAGCAACAAGCCATGGTTGGAGAATAATCCGAACCGGGCATATGATTGTTATTTTCATGCGGGGTTACGCGTGTATGATATTTCTGATCCATATGTTCCGAAAGAGATCGCATACTTTATTCCTCCGAATCCGGAGAAATTGTGTTATGAAGTCGAAATGGCTAATGCGCCTCTTGGAACAACGGAAGACCTTGTGGTGGATGATCGGGGTTATATTTATGTAAACGCCATGCATGACGGATTATATATTCTGAAATGTCTGGTTTAACATGTCGACAGTAAAGAACTGTAGTGAGAAGGCAGGAAGAAGGTATGTAATGGATAAAAAGAAAAGCAGATGGGATATCAGGCAATTTTTCTCGCTACAGCTGTGGCAGGTGTGATCAGTATCGTTCTGATCGCGATTTTTAAACCTTCTTTTATAAAAGATACGGATGATAAATATCGTCTGGCAGCAGGAAAACCTCTGGATAATGTTCTGGAAGGTCGTGCCTGAGAAATTCAGGTTGCAGTAAAATCGAATGCAAGGTAGCAATAGATGTTCCTTTGCCTGCGTTTCTGAAGCGGGTAGAGGAACATTTTATTTGAGAAAAGATGAGGTGCTGTTTGTTCGGGTAAATAGAAACCACGAAAAACATTCCCGCTTTCACGTTGACAAATTCAGATGCATATCTTATACTTTGAAAGAAATGCTTTGAATATCAAATCTTTATATATAGCGGAGGCCAGTATGAGAGCACAGATTATCGGAACCGGAAGTTGTCTGCCGGAGAAAACAGTGACAAATGATTTCCTGTCCACTATTGTTGATACCAGTGACGAGTGGATCAGCAGCCGGACAGGTATTCGGGAGAGACATATTTCCGTGGAGGAGACGACAGTCTCCCTGTCCACAGAGGCGGCGCGCCGCGCCATGGATATGGCGGGGGTGAATGCGGAGGAAATTGACCTGATCATCGTGGCGACCTGTACCGCGGATACCCTGGTTCCGAGCACTGCATGTCTGGTGCAGAGTGAGATCGGTGCGGTAAATGCGACGGCTTTTGATCTGAACGCAGCCTGCGCAGGTTTTGTGTTTGCGATGACTGTTGTGGATTCCATGATGCAGGCGGGGACATGCCGGACGGCGCTGGTGATCGGAGCGGAGTCTCTCTCCCGTATTGTGGACTGGAAGGACCGCAGTACCTGCGTGATTTTTGCGGACGGAGCCGGAGCCACTGTGGTACGTGCGGCGGAGGGGAGTGTTCTCGGTTCGACGACGGGCAGCGACGGGAGAAAGGGCGGCACGATCTATGTAAAGAGCCGTGAGAATTTTAATCCTTTCGTCCCGGAGCAAAAGCCGATGGACTTTCTTTATATGGATGGCGGAGAGGTTTTTAAGTTTGCGGTGAGAAAGATTCCGGAGGCGATCGAGGAGACGCTGACTGCGGCGAATCTGACAGCGGATGATATTGACTGGTATCTGCTGCATCAGGCCAATGCCCGCATCAATCAGTCGATCGCGAAGCGGCTGAAGATTTCGATGGATAAAGTTCCGGAGAATGTGAGCCGCGTCGGCAACACTTCCGGCGGCAGCGTGCCGATTCTTCTGGATGAAGTGAACCGCAAGGGGCTGCTGAAGTCCGGGGACAAGGTCGTCCTGGCCGGATTCGGGGCAGGTCTGACCTGGGGCGTGATGATATTGGAGTGGGCTTAAGAGAGGCTTGACGGATGCACACAAAATGCTAAAAACAGTATTTTGGCGCTGGCACGCAGTCACTCAGCGATGTGAGTGGCTGGCGAGTGAAAGTAATGAGCAGATACCTGCGGTGATTCAGTGTGCACAGGGTTGTTTCATGAAGAAATTTTAAACATAAGATAAATGCTGAATTTAAC
>JAJBTR010000092.1 GCA_020860745.1 Lachnospiraceae bacterium
CAGATGGCTCTGGTTCTGGTGCTGGGAAGCGCGCTGGCCAGTGCTCCTCCGGTAAAGAGACTGATTGTCAGACTGGCAGGCGTGCCGAAAAAACCGGCGGGAGCAGTTGCATTTGTAACCGCAATTTCCGCAATCTGCTGCTTTATTAACTGGGGCTTCGGCCTGATTATCGGAGCGCTTCTTGCAAAAGAGGTAGCTAAGAAAGTAAAGGGTCTGGACTACCGTCTGATCATCGCAGCAGCGTACTCCGGATTTATCGTATGGCATTCCGGTATTTCCGGATCCATTCCACTGAACATGACAATCCTTTCCGCGGATGGTGTGGTTGAGAACACAGGTGGCGTCCTGACAGAAGTTGTCTCCACCGCAGATACGATTTTCTCTGCATGGAACCTGATTATGGTGGCGATTATTATCGTTGTGATTGTTATTGTCAATGCAGCGATGCATCCGGCGCCGGAAGATGTTGTAGCGATTGATCCGAAGCTTCTTGAGGATGCTCCGGAGGCGGAGAAGAAGAAACCCTCTACTCCTGCTGAGAAGATTGAGAACAGCATGATCATGTCCTACATCGTGGTACTGCTCGGTGTAGTGTATATTGTCTACTATTTCTGGGCAGCAGCTACTACAGGATCCGGCATCCTGAATGCTCTGAACCTGAACATCGTAAACCTGATTTTCCTGATCCTCGGTATCGCGCTTCACAAGACCCCAATCGGTTATGTAAATGCGATCATGGGTGCAGCGGACAGCGCGGGCGGCATTATCCTGCAGTTCCCGTTCTATGCCGGTATCCAGGGTATGATGACTGCTGTTGGCGCATCGGGTGTTTCTCTGGCTGGTGCGATCAGTAATGCACTGGTAAGTATTGCAACGCCTCGCACGTTCCCGGTACTCTGCTATCTGGCAGCAGGTATTGTAAACTTCTTCGTACCGTCAGGCGGCGGACAGTGGGCTGTACAGGGACCGATCATGATGCCTGCAGGACAGGCGCTCGGCGTAAGTCCGGCTGTAACCGGTATGGGTATTGCCTGGGGTGATGCGTGGACCAACATGCTGCAGCCGTTCTGGGCACTTCCCGCACTGGGAATCGCAGGACTGGGCGCGAGAGACATCATGGGATACTGCGTGATCATACTGATCGTAGGCGGTATCGTGACATGCCTCGGCTTCCTCTTCATTGTACCGACGTTCACGATGTGATCGTAAAGGAAAGTACATAGGAAGCGGAGTTCAGATTGGAAAATAAAGAATCTGACGAAAACAGTAACAGAGATTTTCCTGTCTGATTATAAGCAAGACATTTACTGCATGGATTCTGTATGGATCCATGCAGTACTTTGTTAGATGCGCAGAGGTGCGTAAGGAAATGTTATAAACAGTAAAATTCACAGGCAGATGGGGATGTTTGTGTATAAGTGATTTTGATTATGTCGTTTAGAAAGGAAATACCATGCAGAATGTGACAATCGTCAGCCATCTGACCCCGGAGGAATGGAAGCTTTCGTGGAAGGATAAGGTGGTGGAAGATACCAGGGAAAATATGAAAGAGTATCAATCCTCTTCCTGTTTCTGGGGACACTTTAAGAATACCACAGATTTTACCATCTGCTACCATAAAGAATTTGAAATTAAGGGAATGAGCTTCGGCATGTACTTTAACGGAAAGCTGGAGTGGGATGAACAGGGCAGTAAAATCACGGGGAAGTTCGGCAAGAAAAAAACAGCGGATATATTCCTGATTGCCGGTATCATTCTTTGCCTGCTGGCTCTGGTCGGCGCGACCCTGCAGTCGGATTCGGAGGTATCCATTGTTTCTTCTGTCCTGTTGATTATTCTTCTCATCTTCTATCTGGTGAAACCGAAGAGAGGGCAGGAGCGCATTCTGAATCAGCTGAAAAAGATTTCTTTTGATGATAAGTTCCGCGGGAAAGCGGGCGGCCGGAAAAAGGGAATCCCGAAAAAGAAGAAAAAACGCAGTATGCGGGAAAAAGCGCGCGTGGAGATTCGGGAAGAAAAAGCGGAGGATGAGAAAGAGGGAATTTCCGGAGCTGAGGAAACGGAAAAAATATCTGAGACTGCAGCTGACAGATCTGAAAGTGCGCAGGCAGAAAACATTGAAATTATGGAAGTTGCGGATGGCTCAGTTGCGGCGGAAAGCAGCAGAAACCGGAGTTGCGGATAAGAAACCGGACGATTAGCCTGATGTAGAGTTTTCCGTGCAAATTTTTCTGTGCAGATGAAAAAATTGCTTGCAAAAGCATGGGAAGTATGATAATATAATCACCGGTCACACACTTGGTGACCAGCATAAATCATACACGGCGACATAGCCAAGCGGTAAGGCAAAGGTCTGCAACACCTCTATCACCGGTTCGATTCCGGTTGTCGCCTCTAATGGGAACCACAGTTTGTGGTTCCTTTTTTCGTGAAAAAGTGGGGAAAATACAAAAAGAATACAAACCGCTGTGGTATACTGTCTACAGACAGGGAGGAAAGCGGCAATGAAGCGGATATTACTGGCGGAGGACAATACAAATATGAGTGAATTGATTCACGATTATCTCTGCGCGAACGGATTTGAGGTGGATCTGGCGGCGGACGGGCAGGAGGCCTGGGAAATGTTTCAGACGCAGGATTATCATCTGGTATTGCTGGATGTGATGATGCCGCGGATGAACGGGTTTACGCTGTGCCAGAAAATCCGACAGCAGGAGAACGTGCCGATTTTGTTCCTGACGGCAAAAGTGCAGGAGGCGGATCAGCTGTACGGTTATAAGCTCGGCGCGGATGATTATATCCTGAAGCCGTTTTCTCTGCCGGTGCTACTGGCGAAATGCAAGGCTATTCTGGAACGGGATCAGCGGGGCAGCGAGTGGCTGGAGGTGTCGGGGATCCGCCTGCAGCCGGACCGGCGGCAGGTTATGTGCGGCGGGGAGTACATCGCTCTGCAGGCATTGGATTTTGAACTGCTGCAGTTTTTTATGAAGAATGTCGGTCGGGTGCTGAGCCGGGAGCAGATTCTCCTAAAACTCTGGGGTTATGATTATGAGGGAAGTGACCGGGCAGTGGATACGCATGTGAAAAATCTGCGGAAAGCGCTGGGAAAATATGGGAAGTGTATTCGCACCGTGATAAAAGCCGGTTATGTTATGGAGGATAAATGAAATATAACGTAACTGTGAAGGTGCTGAACAGTTACAATATAACGATGTATAGCAGGATATAGATGTTAAATTGCCGTGGGTAAACTATCACAGGAAACAGGGTGGGAGGCTGCATGATAAAATTTGGTAAACTGAAAAAACTGTGGAAAAACAGAAAAACTTTATGGAAAACTTACCAGGGTGTATTCTGGATTGAGGCAGCTGCGCTGGCCATCATTATCGCCTGCGCCGCCGGCCGATTCTATCTGGAGCGGGAACGGCAGGAGGAGGACGCTCTGGATGTTATGACCAGCGTGCAGGCTGCTGTGAGCACGGCGATTGAGAGCGGAGATGAGGAGGAAGTCATCTACAAAGCGCTGGCGGCTATGCCGAATACCGGAGATGAGGATGCGGACAGCTGCTGGGGGATAGGTCTTAGTATTTATGATGAAGACGGGGAAGTGATTTCCTGTATTGCGGGGGATACGGTAGCCTGCCGCTGGCAGTCCTATCAGGAACCGGAGATTACAACAGAGTATTTTGCCTTTAATCTTTATTTTTCGGATGAGGAGATGACTGATTTCTTTTCCTGGTATGATTCTTACCGGGATGGCAGCAGTTCCCTTTCTATTGTGGAGATGGACGGTTATTACAAAGGCAGGAGTTTTCAACCGCTGCGGGTGGTTTTCGTGGATAACAGCACCCGGGAGACTGTTTATGAGCTGGAAAGCGAAAAATATCAGTCCTGGAGACCGGCTACGTTGGTCAGCCGCATGGCCGATCTGTCGCAGGAAAGCAGCGGGGATGCGGACGAGGTCGAGTACGGATATACGCAGCAATATATCTATACGGTCTCGGCGCATGTATCGCAGCCGGTTCAGGATACTGTGGAAGGGGAATGGCTAGTGGATGAGGGTGTGGAATATCCGCAGAGAGCGGACTACTATCCGGAATACAGTGACTATGCCGTCACGGTTACGGATGTCAGGGGCATCGGGGCATATCAGTGCCAGGTGCAGGTGAACCTCCGCTATCTGATCCGTTGTTACGGCGAGGTGCGGCGTGATATCCTGCCTTTGGCGATACTCTGTGAGTGCGCCGCCGTGTTTGCAGCCGGTCTGTATCTTTACTTTAAAAAAAAGCAGGAAAATATCCGGCAGATGAGAAACACGTTTCTGTGCGCGATCGCCCATGAGATGAAGACGCCGGCGGCGGTGATTAAAAACAGCGTTGAGTGTCTGGAGGCGGGACTTCAGCCGGAGAAACAGGAGCACTATCACGGAATGATCGCGGAGGAGGCGGAGCATATGAATGAGATGCTCAACCGCATGCTGATTTATACGCAGGTTTCGGATTCTGTCTATGAATTGAAAAAAGAGGAATGCTCGTTGGGAAAAATGACGCATCAGTTGTGTCGGAGATATGAAGATATGATAAAAAACAGGCAGATTTCTCTGATCTGGGAAGAACAGGAAACCGCAATGGTGTGCTGCGACATCGCCCTGATGGAAATGGTGCTGGATAATTTTATCTCGAATGCGGTAAAATTCTGCACACACAATGGGATCATCCGTATTACGGTATCGGCGAGAGGAATTTCTGTTTTTAATGAGGGGGAAGAAATCTCCGAGGAGGAGATGGTGCATATCTGGGAACCGCTTTACCGGAGTGATGAGGCCCGGACTGCGGAGGATGATTCCCTGGGAATGGGGCTTGCGATCAGCGAGGCGATTCTGAAAATGCACAGGGCCGATTACGGTGTGAAAAATGAGTCCGGCGGTCCGGAATTCTGGT
>JAJBTR010000276.1 GCA_020860745.1 Lachnospiraceae bacterium
TATGGAAATCAAAAAAACAAGCTGAGTCAATCTGGGCGCTAAAGGTTTCGTTATCGTAGCGTTGGCGTTCGTGTGCTGCTATCTTTATTCGTCATTGACATCGGACTCCCTGAACGTTACGGTTAGCGTGTTCGGCGGAATGGGATTGAATACGAACGTTATTTATTCTCTTTCTTCCGTGGCAACGGTTCTCGGTATTCTGGGGTCCATTCTCTTTGGTAAGCTGATGGCGATGAAGACAGCTTCCAAGGTATGGGGTATCTCCATGATTGGGACAGCAGTTTTTGCAATTATCTGGTCCCGCACGGCTTCTCTTGCTATTGGCGGTAAGGCAGGTGCAGCATTGATTATCTATGCAGTCGGTTATCTTGTCTGCTATGTTCTGACTCTGGTTAACGCGATGCTGCTGAGTTATCAGGTTCTGGCAAACTGGTTTCCGACCAAGCGTGGTATAGCAGTTGGTATTGCTACTGCCGGTTACCCGGTATCTGCGGCAACGACAACTTCTTTCTGCGGCGCTATGGCGGCAAACATTGGAAACTTTTACATTATTCTCGCAGTGATCGCGTTGATCGTTGGTATCATTGTACTGGTTTATTCCAAGGATTTCCCGGAGGAGAAGGGTGCATATCCGGATAATAATCACAACTTTGATTTTGAGGCTGCAAAAGCAGACTTCGAAAAGAATATGGAGTATGCAAAAACTTCAAAGTGGACGATTGGCAAGTGTCTGACAACCGGCCGTATGTGGATTCTCTGGATCACTGTTGGTATCGGCGGATTCCTCTCCATGGGTATTATGTCAAACTTCATGGGTAAGTTCCTTGAGCAGGGATATCAGGAGGGTCAGATTTACCTTATGCTTCTGATTGCCGGCGTTATTGCTATTCCCGGTTCTTTCTTCATCGGATGGCTGGACTACAAGCTCGGCACAAAGGCAACGGCAATTCTGATCAATGTGCTTGCAACGGTTGCTCTGATTTTCAATCTGACCAATATACATGTACTGCATTATGTTTCCCTGCCGATCCTGGCTCTGATGCTCGGAGGATCTTCCAACATGATGGTGGCCTGCACGCAGGCAATCTGGGGACGGTATGATTTCCAGAATGCGTTCCGTGTCATTCAGCCTCTGAACGCGATTATGACCGGTATCGGTATCACAGTAGTTGGTATCGTTGGCACAAACTTTAACTATATGACTGCTTACAAAGTAATGCTTATTATGGCTATCGTTTCTGTTATCACAGCGATCATTCTTAAGGTTGAACCGATTGATGAGGATGTTAAGAGGGTTAACGCGAACCTGTAGTATGATTTAGATTTGAATTACATATGGAATAAAATGAGACATATCCGAGCGGATATGTCTCATTTTTTGACGGGAGAAACCATATATTCAGTGGATATCAGCGGTTACAGTTCGCGTAGCAGTGCTTTAATAATACAGAGGACTGAAGGTTTTTGTAAAGTCGTTGTCCGGGGATTCCAGGATAAAAGTGTGAATAAAGTCTGTACCGGGCTCCAGAAATGGGAATTTATCGGAAGTAGCCCATTCCGGTTTGGTGAATGCCGGAGGATTCGTGATGAGCGCATTGGTCCATGCGTCGTTGCATTCAAACCAGAGTTCTGACAGGCGGTCCCAGTGGCGCATCATGGTATCATAGATAGGACTTCCCTCTTCAATGGCATTGTCTGTTGTGGTAAGCGGCAGTGCGCTTCCCTCGAATTCAATCGCCTTGTGGCTGAAGAAACGAATCAGGCCGGGCATCTACATAATTTCTTTTGCCTGTGTCTCCAGGAAAAATTTGTCGCATAGTTCTTTGTCGACTCCTTTCGGATAGCGATAGGCGATAACCCAGCGTAGAATCGGGTGTTCCTCGTAGGACCATTCGCTTCCCAGAAAGTCTTCTGTGGGTTCGGCCGGAACGTGGACGATGTCCGCCTTTACGGCATGGTCAGCGGGTTCCGGGGTCATCTGGATTAAGCCTTTCGCGCCTCTTCTGTTATGAAAATCATAGGCCCAGTTCTCGTGGATGCGGTATGTATAAAGTCCCGCATCTTTTGCTCCTTCCGGTGCAGGCACAGGGCGATACATAATGTAGCGGTTCGTCCAGGGATATTGTGTCAGGACGTCCGGTACATGGGACCTGCGAAACCATCGTTCCATGGCTGGACGGGCATTTTCATCCAGCAGGTTGTGAAAGATTACCATTTTTTCCATAGTCATAGAAAATTCTCCTCCTATAAATGTATTGATGTATGATATGGTAGATTATTACTGATTTGATAGAAATGTGCTGGTTAATCTGGCATTATTTTGTAAGACAATATATTGAATAAAGTCAGATTAACCAGAACCTGGATTTATTGTGCGTGAAATGATGAGAAATGTCAAGCTATTATTTAGTTCTTTAAAATAGAATGTGGGAAAATCGTGGTGGGAATAGATGCAATGAATTCGTCTGGTCGGTTTATGAACACATTTATGAATACAGAACGGAAATAATAGAAACCGCCTCGAAATGATACAGAGGCGGTTTCCTGAATTAGGGATAAACAAAGGGTTTTGGTGTATTACGTTATCAGTTAATTCTTATTTGCGCCCTGCCAAGGCGTCGTCCAGCGGCTTGCCGGCAGCAGCGCGATATTTGTCATCGACTTCCTTGATGTGATTTGCCGAGAAGATCATCATCAGGATGACACCGATGACGCCTGCAATAGCGACGAAGATAAATACCGCCATAACGCCCATAGAGGAAGCGATCAGCAAAGCGACAGTGGTCGGCGCAAATGCGTTGAAGATGTTTGCAATCGGGTTGATGCATGCAAAGATGCTGGCAAAATCTTCGCGTCTCCAGTACTGGACCGCTACAGAGACGGTGTAGTTAGAGGATGCTCCCATAAACATAGCCAGTAATATCAGGGAGACAACGACTAACGCAGAAATACCTGATACACATGCGGCAACGCCGAGGATACCGGAGATTACCATCAGGATTACTGCCAGAATCATGGATTTTTTTGTCCCGACCGCAGTGTCAAGTACGCCGAGGAACCAGCTGCCGAAGGCGCCGAATACTGCGATTACCATCATGATGATCGTATAATTAAGAGTCGGGAAGTTGGAAATAATGGCGTTGGACTGCGTCATGGCGCCGACTGCTCCCATGAGCAGGAGACCGCAGACCACGGATGCAAACCAGAAATCTCTGTTCGCAAAAATGTGTGTGGTCGTCCATACGGTGGTTCGCTTATTTTCGATTTCTTCTTCCATCATAGCCTTTGCCACTTCCGGGGTGAACGATTTGTCGTTGTCGCGATAAGCGCCGCACTGCTCCGGATAATCGGTGACGAACAGCAGAAAGAGAACCACGCCGATTGTAGTAATAATCAGGAATGGCATGAAAGAGGATAAAATGGCCGGCATTCCTGTCGTTTCCATATCATCAAAGACAGCGGTGGCAAAAAAGCCGAGCAGACCGTTGCAGACCGGATATGCGATGGTCGCGATGCCCATAACGGTTCCTTTTCTCCGGGGGAACCACTGTCCTGCTATAATGCTCAGGAAAAACAGTGCATAGATAGTTACGGTGAAATTAACGCCAAAGTATGCGACATACCAGAGCCCCGTCATGTAAAAAGGAAGAGCGGCGACCAGCCATGCAAAGATGACGGAAAGGATGCCGAAGATGGCAGCCACTTTTTTTACACTTTTAATTTTACCGATAAACTGAGATAACACAATCTGTGTTACCACACCGAGCAGGGTGCCGATGGTAAGAATCATTGCGACTGTCTGTGAACCGCCGTAGAAATCCGCCAGAATATTCAGCGGATAGTTTGTAAATACCTGGAACATGCCAAAGCCGAGGAACAATACGATGATCAGCAGCCATCCGCGAAGTCCAAATCCTTTTGCCTGTTTTTGATTCATAACATTTCTCCTTAATTATAATAAAATTCTTAAATTGCCGGGAATTTTAACTTCTTATAGAAGTCATACTTCTCTTTTATCTCGCCCTGTTTCTGATAAAAATCAATCCTGGTCTGGATGATCTCGTTTAAGTGCTCTGCCCGTGCTTCGTTGATATTCCGGTCGCGGATCAGACCGTTGGGCGCGAGGACAAATTTGTATTTGCCAGTCTCCTCATCCATAACCAGGTCTCCGCCTGCGCCGCAGACTGCGCACTCGAACGGGAACTCAATGCCGTCCCAATGGGGATCGCCGGGGTAGATCAGGGAAGAATGACATCTGGGGCAGAGACCCGCATCCGGATCACCGAGCCAGGTGCGCTCTTCTACCGGAGTGTTGATGGCGGTGATGACGTTTTCACCCATCTTGCGTGCCGCGGCGAGCTGGTCTTCTCTTAAAAGGACGTTGCCGGGGCGGCCGTTTCTGGTGGCCATCAGTTGATCAACGCACTGAATGGACTGAGTGAACATAGAAGCGCCGAGCACTTCCATGGAAAGGGACTGCCAGTCATGGCAGGAGCCGCCTACTGCGATGAGACCTGCCACAAGATGAGGATCTTTTTTCAGTTCGCCGATAGTCAGTCGGAAAGCAACCTCATAAGCAAGGCAGCGGTGCGCATAGCGCAGATAGAGAGCGCTTGGCGCCAGGTCGTAGGTCGGAACTGCGATAATCAGTCCATCGCTGGACTGTACTTCATTGACGATTTTGTCCATGTCGTCCTTGTCTTTTAATACACATCCCTTATAAGTACCTTTGCCCTGTGCAACCTCGCCCATCTGGATGGTGCAGGACTCGCAGCCGGTGCACATATCAATGTGGTAGTCATAGAGATTGATCAGTTTACACTCTGCGCCTGCTTCCTGACAGGCCATAAGCGCTTCTTTTGCGAGACTCTCGCTGTTGCCGGTGTGTCTTCAGACATCGCTTGCGAATA
>JAJBTR010000348.1 GCA_020860745.1 Lachnospiraceae bacterium
CCCCGGCCTCGTCCTACCGGAACCGACGGAATCGTAACTGATTATTCCAACATCTGGTAATTTTCAATGGGATATTGACACGCTTCGCCAACTATCGCGCGCGGAAATGTCTATACTTCATCTGAAACGAAACAATGATTCAGAATATCTGAAGTAATAAAAAAGAGGGGTGTCATGAAGTTTGATCAAAATAGCGATTGCTGACGATAATGAAAACATGGTCCGCCTGCTGACCGATATCGTTTCCCGTGATAAGGAACTGAATGTGGTCGGGACAGCGAACAACGGCGAGGAGGCCTGTGAAGTGATTCGCACGAAAGAACCGGATATTGTACTTTTAGATATCGTCATGCCGAAGCTGGACGGGCTCGGCGTGATGGATCGCACCAACAGGGATAAGACGATTCGCAAACAGCCGAACTACATTATCATCAGCGCCATCGGACAGGAGAATGTGACGGAAGATGCATTCCGCCTGGGCGCGTCCTATTATCTGATGAAGCCGTTTGATCAGGAAGCCCTGGTAAAACGTATCAAGTATGTGAAAGACACGATTCACCGGAAGGCCGCCGACCCGAAGACCGGGGGCGTCTATGAGAATATCCGGGATGTCAGGGAGCATGACCTGGAGACTGATGTCACCAATATCATCCACGAGATCGGTGTGCCTGCGCATATCAAGGGGTATCAGTATCTGCGGGAAGCGATTGTGATGTCCGTAAATGATATTGAGATGCTGAATTCTATCACAAAGATTCTGTATCCGGCTATCGCGAAAAAATACCAGACGACATCCAGCCGGGTGGAGCGGGCGATCCGGCATGCCATCGAGGTGGCATGGAGCCGGGGAAAAATGGATACGATTGACGAACTTTTCGGATATACCATTCACAACGGAAAGGGAAAACCGACAAATTCTGAGTTTATCGCCCTGATTGCGGACAAGATCAGGCTGGATTACCGGAAGTAATGTGGAAAATATAGAAAAAACTCACAAATTCTCTGGTCTCTGAACGGGAAATGTTGTATGATGATAAAGGTAATGTGTCAGAATACAGTTTTTTATTCGGAGGGTTTATATGAAAAAAGTCTTATTTGCTTCATCGGAAGTGGTTCCGTTTATAAAGACAGGCGGTCTGGCTGATGTGGCCGGATCACTGCCGAAGTATTTTCCAAAGTCAGAGTATGATGTGAGGGTAGTTCTTCCAAAATATCTGTGCATGAAAGAGTCATTCTGCGACCGGCTCACCGCTGTAGCGGAGTGTGAAGTACATCTGAACTGGCGGACACAGTACGCCGGAATTTATCAGACCGTGGAGGACGGCGTTACTTTTTATTTTATTGACAATGAATATTATTTTGCCGGACCGAAGCCGTATGGTGAGATTTATCAGGATGCGGAAAAGTTTGCGTTTTTCTCTAAGGCAGTGTTGACGATTCTGCCTGTGATTGATTTTCAGCCGGATATCATTCACTGCCACGACTGGCAGACCGGCCTGGTTCCGGTTTTCCTGGAGGGACAGTTCCGCCGGGAAGCGTTTTACCGCCATATCCGCACTATCTTTACCATACATAACCTGAAGTTCCAGGGACGGTGGTATATTGATGCGATCCGGGATGTGACCGGCCTTCCTCCGGAGTATTTTACCATGGAGACGCTGGAGAGTTATGGACAGGCCAATCTGTTAAAGGGCGGTCTGGTCTATGCGGATTACATCACGACCGTCAGTGAGACCTATGCGAAGGAGATCCAGTCCCCGGATGGAGGCGAAGGTCTCGACGGCCTGCTGCGGGCGAAAGGATCCCGTCTCACCGGCATCTTAAACGGCCTGGATTATAAGGATCAGGATCCCTCGACAGACGAGAGGATTACGCAGAAGTTTGAGGGGGACATTGTTTCTTATAAGAGGGTAAACAAGGCGGATCTGCAGCACAGTCTCGGTCTCGAGGAGAGAGAGGATGCGTTCCTCATCGGCATGGTATCCCGTCTGACCGATCAGAAGGGATTCGACCTGGTAAATTATATTCTGGATGAGATTATGGGGGAGGAGCGGATACAGATCGTGGTTCTCGGTACCGGGGAATACCGCTACGAGAGCATGTTCCGGTACTATGAGGGAAAATACCCCGGGCGTATCTCGGCAAATATTTATTATTCCGAGGAGCTTGCACAGAAGATTTACGCTTCCTGTGACGCTTTTCTGATGCCTTCCCTGTTTGAACCCTGCGGGTTGAGCCAGCTGATGTCGATGCGTTACGGTACCGTGCCGCTGGTCCGGGAGACCGGCGGACTGAAGGATACCGTGGAGCCTTACAATGAGTTTGAACATACCGGTACCGGATTTTCATTTCATAATTACAATGCGCATGAGATGCTTTATATGATTCGTTATGCATGCAAAGTGTTCAGCCAGACTCCGGAGGAATGGCTGGATATCGTCCGCAGGGATATGGAGCAGGACTTCTCCTGGGAAGTGTCCTGTGAGCGGTACAGCCTGCTCTATGACGCGCTGATCGCGGAGGAGGAAAAGCGTACCCTGGAGGAGGAGAGGATACGCCGGGAACAGGAGCTGAAAGAGCAGCAGCGCCGGGAGGAGGAGATGATGCTCCGCATCCGCCTGGAAAAAGAGATGCAGGAGGCGGCAGAGGCGGAGCGGAAAGCCGCAGAGGAAAAAGCAGCCGCGGAGGCAAAGCGGAAAGCCGCGAAAAAACAGACGGCAGCGAAAGCAAAGCGGAAGACGCCGTCGAAGACCGGAAGCGCCCCGACAGCATCAAAGACAAAGACCTCTGATGCAGATAAAAAAGTTCCAGCCGGGGCGAAGAGCGTCGGAAAAACTTCTGCAAAGTCAGAATCCGCAACGGCAAAAACTGTTTCGGATGCAGAGATGGCATAACAGCTTCAATAACAGATTTTATCTTCCTCACGGGAATAGTAATAAGCGTGGTCGGAGAGAAATTCTTCTGCGGATACCTGCGTTTCGTTGACTTCCTGTACCATTTCAGAGAAATCCTGGATCCGGTCATTTTTTATGGCGGGAACCAGGATGATCTCATGTATACTGCTGGGAAACAGGTAGAAATCAGTCTGGAACTGTTCGGCGTAAGAGCGAATCAGATTGTCATAAAGAAGGCAGGCGGCGCCGAACATATTCTGCCTGTTTGTGAGCACATACATCGGATAGAGCGGATCATCGGGGACGACTACCGTCGGATAACCTGAATCCGGGAGGATATCCTTGAGCAGGCTATTCATATTGTGCAACTGCGGCTCCAGAAGCCGTCTGGAGTTCTCCATCGCCAGCGGGTAAAGTGTCTGCGCTGTCTGATTCCAGAGATCCAGGTGTGAGTTGCGGATCAGGATCGTAGCGTTTCCGGTCTTCGGATCGATCGGAAAATAGCAGTAAAATACGATGGCCAGATCCAGAAACTGAATATGTGGCACTTCTTTTAACAGCTTCCGGTTTTTCTCATAGTGAACCAGCTTCAGGACAATCCGCGGTCTGGTCCGCTCGAAGTCCGTGAAAAAGCGGACATCGATGTGTTCGTCTGTCCTGTTTTCACGGTAATGCTCCATGAGGCGCTCGTAGGCAGCCGGAAAGCTGTCCTCATTGCGATAGTACTCATAATAATAGTTGAGGTAGATCGTCGGTGCGATGTTGACATCGTTTTCCAGAATGACAAGACCGTCCAGGTAAGTTCCGTTATTTTTGCAGACGGACTGGATGGAAATCTGTTTCGGGTCTGGAATGTCCTCAGATAAGCGGTTTAATACCGCTTTTTTAAATGTTTCATATGTCATAGATGATCTTAAGATCGGTACAAGATATTCGGATAGTGGGATAATATCACAGAGAAGATGATTTTGCAAGTTTTTTTCTTGCGAAATAGAAAAGACTTGATTATACTGTAGGACAGATTGAGTTGTGGGAGGATAAATATGCTGGCGGCTTACTGGAGAAAAACAGGTTGGAAGCGATTCTGTGTGATGGTGATCGGCAATGTTTTCGTGGGAATGGGGCTTGGCCTTTTTAAAATGTCCTCGATGGGAAATGCGCCGTACGATGGTATGAATATGGCTATCTCTGCCGTGGCCGGAATCTATTATCCGACGTTTCAGGTGCTGATGAATCTGGTCCTGTTTGCGGTGCAGCTTGCAGCAGGACGAAAACTGATTGGCATTGGCACGATTGTGAATGCGGTTTTTGTCGGATATATCGGCATGTTTTTTTACAATCTATTTGGCTCTCAGTGCGGATGGCCGGAGACTTTTGTGGTGCGTTTGCTGACGGTAGGAATCGGTGTGGTGGTCAGCCTGGGATTGTCTATGTATCAGCAGTCAGATGTCGGGGTGGCGCCTTATGATTCGCTGGCGCTTATACTGGACCGCAGGCTGCCGAAGGTATCTTATTTCTGGTGCCGCATGCTGACAGACGGAGTATGTGCTCTGGTTTGTTTCCTGTTTGGCGGGATTATCGGGTTTGGAACGCTGGCAACGGTGTTCGGACTTGGCCCGATCATCCATTTTTTCGATTCTCATCTGACGAAAAAGATACTTGGATGAATCAGGAAAAAATTGCAAAAATACACAAAACATACTTGACAAGTAGGAATAGTAGGAATATAATGCATTAAAACATACAAAAACCATATGATTAATTGGAGGCAAAAAAATGAGTAAAATTTATCAGGGAACACTGGGATTGATTGGAAACACACCGCTGGTTGAGATTGGTAATATAGAGAAAGAGCTTGGGTTGAAAGCGAGAGTTCTGGTCAAGCTGGAGTACTTTAATCCGGCAGGTTCCGTAAAAGACCGCATCGCGAAAGCGATGATCGAGGATGCAGAGCAAAAGGGTACGTTAAAGGAGGGCGCAGTGATCATAGAGCCGACATCC
>JAJBTR010000042.1 GCA_020860745.1 Lachnospiraceae bacterium
ATCTGTATAATATCAAAACCCAGCCCGGAAATATTGCGAACCAACGCAGCATCCGGGCTCACACAGACCGCAACGGACTGAATATCCGAATCCAGCAGAGGCAACAGCTCCCGTGCGGTCTCAAAACTGATATTTCGTTTACTTTTTTCAAAAAAGACAAATCCGGCATAATCCGACTTCGCCTCATTGACCGCGCGAATGTCTTGCGGCCGTTTTAATCCGCATATTTTTACCTGTACTGACATGAAAGCGCCTCCTGTTATCAATCATTTTTTTCTGATATTCATAATCCAAAATCAGGCTCACTGAAAACGATATCGTTTTCCTGTACAAATCCTGCGCAATCTTCTTTATTCCCGCCACACAAAATGACTTTAACACGGCTGCCATATTTGTGAAGTCCCGCTTACATTGCTTAGCGGCCCAGTATCCTGAAAAATCAGAACCTGAGTATCTTTTCGCAGAAATTGCATTACCGGCTTACATTTTCTCCCGGTATATCGCTTTCCAGTGCTTCGCCAGCGCCCGCGGATTTTCCGACTCCATAAAAGCGCGTCCGATCAGAAACGCATCCACATGACACTCCGCCAGAAACTCCACATCCCTGTCCTCCACGATGCCGCTCTCCGCCACAAACACACGGTCCTTTGGCACCATTTCGGAAAGCCGCTTCGTCGTCTCCAGATGAATCGTAAAATCCCGGAGGTCACGGTTGTTGACACCCACAATCTTCGCGCCGCAGTTTAACGCACGGTCCATCTGCTCCTCATCGTGGGCTTCAAACAGCGCATCCAGCCCCAGCTCCGTCGTCAGCTGATAAAAATCACGCATCTGCACATCATCCAGAATTCCCGTAATCAGCAAAATCGCATTTGCACCAATCGCCTTCGCCTCATAGAACTGGTATTCATCGATCATAAAATCCTTCCGCAAAATCGGCAGCGGCGAGATTGCCCGGATCTGCTTTAAATAGTCCACATTTCCCAGAAAATGATCCTCCTCCGTCAGACAGGAAATACAATCCACGGAATCATTATACTCATCAATCCGGTCCATCAGATTAATCTTGCTCTTAATATTTCCCAGGCTCGGGGAAGCGTTCTTAAATTCCCCGATAATCGAGATTCCCGGCTTCTCAAGCCCCTCCTTAAAGCTCGGCGAAGCACCATCATAACTCTCCGCCAGGCGGCGCATCTCAGACGGCGAAATTTTCGCCTTGTGCTCCGGTAAGCGGACTTTTTTATCTTCCACAATCTTATCAAGAATCATAATTCACTATACTCCTATCATTTAATGTCAGAGGCAAAAACATCTGTATCTACTGATTTTTCGCAACATAAGTTTGATTACTAAAGTCAACTCTTTACTATATTGTATAATACCGATTACACAAAACCAAAATCTATTATCTCGCCAAAAAGCGGGATGTTAAATTACGCCAGAAAATCAGGTGATTATTTTCAAAAGCAGACCTTAGGAAAATTTCTGCAATTTTTCGAGCATAGCGACAGGCATCGCAGCATGTTTGAGCCTGCTGATTTTTGCAGGCGAGTTTGCGGAGAGGCCTGTCAATAAGCGGCGGAGAAAAATAAGGAAATTGACGGGTCTGCGTTGAAAATAACCGCCTGATTTTCCTTTATATTTCCAGAAAGTTTTCCAGTATCTTCTTCCCATGCTCCGTATAGATAGACTCCGGGTGAAACTGCAATCCGAACACAGGATACTCCCGATGCCGCATTGCCATGATCTCCCCGTCCTCCGTCTCCGCCAGAACCTCCAGGCAATCCGGAAGTCCCTCTTTTTGCACCGCCAGGGAGTGATACCGCGCCACTTTCAGCGGAGAAGGAACCCCTGCAAAAATTCCGGTGCCGGAATGCTCGATCACGGACTGTTTACCGTGCAGCAGCTTTTTTGCGTAGGAAACAGTGCCTCCCAGTGCCTCACCTATACTCTGGTGTCCCAGGCAGATGCCCAGCATCGGCACCTTATCATAAAACTCCCGCACCACATCCAGGCAGATGCCCGCCTCTTTCGGACTCTTCGGTCCGGGGGAGAGAACAATCCGCTCCGGATTCATCTCCCGGATCTCATCCAGTGTAATTTTGTCATTCCGTACAACCATTATATCATGTGCAAAAACAGCACATGATCGCATTTCGCCGCTCGCCGAATCCACCAGTGCATTCTTCTCGCTTTCGCTCATTATATCATCTGTAAAAATCCCCATAAACTGGTACAGGTTATAGGTAAAGGAATCATAGTTATCTATCAGCAATATCATAAGTTTTCCTCCGTTACCAGAGTTTTGGCCAGCGCCATCACCTTGTTGCAGCACTCCTGATATTCATTAGCCGGAACAGAATCCGCGACGATACCGGCTCCTGCCTGCAGATACACCTTCCGCCCCTGTTTTACCATCGTCCGGATAGTTATACAGAAATCCATGTCGCCGGAAAAATCCACATATCCGGTAGCGCCTCCGTACAATCCGCGCCGTGTCGTCTCCAGTTCATCGATAATCTCCATCGCCCGGATTTTCGGTGCACCGCTCAAGGTCCCGGCAGGGAGGAAAGAAGCGACAAGATCCAGCGGATGGTAAACACCTTTTTTCCTCCCCTCTACCAGCGATACGATGTGCATCACGTGGGAGTAATACTGAACTTTCATGAATTCAGTGACCTTTACCGTGCCGAATTCGGAAATGCGCCCCATATCGTTCCGCGCCAGATCCACCAGCATCACGTGCTCGGCAAGCTCCTTCTCATCCGCCAGAAGCTCCTCGGTCAGCGCAATATCCTCTTCCTTTGACTTCCCGCGCGGACGGCTGCCTGCGATGGGACAGGTAAACACCTGGCTCCCCTGCTGTTTTACAATCATCTCCGGCGAGCTTCCGATGACCTCGAAGTCCCCGTAATTGTAATAATACAGGTAAGGCGACGGATTAATCTCCCGCAGATGCTTATACAGGGTAAACCCATCCTGCCCGGTCTCAATCGTCCACCGCTGGGACAATACGGTCTGAAAAATATGTCCCTCCCGAATATAGTGACGAATCTTTTCCACTTTTTCACTATATTCCTCAAGTGTGTCTGTTTTATGAATAATTTTGCCGTCGCGGACAAAATTCTCTCTCTTATGATTCTCCGGCACATCCGTCCGGGCTGCGTCCAGCATTTCCGCAGCCAACGCAAGAGAGCGCGTCTTTCCGCTCTCACTGTCCTCGTCCAGGACAATAGCGGTCATCGTCTCCGACACATGATCCACCACGATAAAGTGTGTCATCAGCATCATCTGGATCGTCTCAATCCCGATATCGCCCGGATTATTGTCCGGAAGATCTTCCGTGTACCGAATATAATCGTAACCCAGATTTCCCACCAGTCCGCCGGTGAACGAAAGTTCCTGATTGTCCTTCCGGATTTCAAATTCACTGTAGTATTCCTTCAGACGCTCGTGAGGATTCCCCTCCCGGACCTCCTCGGAACCATCCGCCCTGGTGATGACCAGCGCGTTTCCCCGCGAGGTAATAATCTCCTCCGGCTCCGCACCGAAGATGGTAAACATGTCATAATTCTTGTCATAGCTTTCCAGAAGGAAACCTTTTTTCGATCCCACCAGATTTTCGTACATCTCAATGGGAGTCTCGTCGATGATGCTCACCGTCTTTTTGTAAACTTTTAAAATTCGTTTCATGTTTTGAATCCTTTTCCTGTTTTCTTTTCAAGCATCAGGCCACAGACCGTCCTGACGGACTATATGGCGCAAAAAGCAGCGCCATATGTCTGAGGCTATGAAGGGCGTTCCGCCCATCCCAATCGCATATCACAGTCCCTTGCAGATAAATCTGCATGGCCTGTGCCATACGATTGCTGCTGCTCGAAATTGCTAACATAAAAAAGTCCCATGATTGTAAAACACAATCAGGGACGAATTATCGTGGTGCCACCCTTGTTCGTTGCCGGGGTCTGTATACACTATACCCGCGCAACCTCATCCGATACAGAATTTCTTCGATATCTTTCCCCTGTAACGTGAGGACACGGCGCCTGCTACTCGTGATACGATAAATACCTTTTGCAGAAGCATCTCACAAACCCATTCCTCTTACTCTTACACACCGGACTCTCAGCAACGCCGGCTCTCTGTGGAGCAGTCAGTAAAAGTACTCTCTTTGCTCATCGATTTTTCTTATTTTTACTGTTTTTTATACTAACACTAATGCCGGAGGATGTCAACCGCGGATTTTCGACCAGCTGGATTTTCGACCAGCTTTGCATACGTTCGATTACAGAAATCAAAGATTTCTTATACTGTGTATAAGTTCGATCACGGAAATTGGAGATTTCCTATCTCACTTATCTCTCTTATTTTGTCCCTTGTATCATTACATACTCCATCAATTGCGCAAAGCCGCCCTGCGGATACACGGAAATATCCCTATTCTTCCGATTCAGCAGACAATCTGTGAGCAAAAGCACATCCATCCCTGCTTTCCGCGCGGCAATCATATCCTCATCCACATCATTGCCGACCATCAGGCAATCCTCCGGTGCGACATCAAGGTGTTTCGCCATTTCCAGATAATAAACCGGGTTCGGCTTGCAGAATCCGATGTTTTCGTAGGTGGTGTACCACTCAAAATCCTCCGGATTCAGTCCCGCCCAGCGAATCCGGCTCTCCGTCGCAATAGCAGGAAAAAGCGGGTTTGTCGCCAACGCCACGCGGTATCCCCTGTCTTTCAGTCTGTGAACCGAGTCGACTGCCTCCGGGTTCTGTCCGCAGAACATCTTTGCTTTCTGGAAGTCACCCCGATAAAACTCCTCGAACAGACCGCTATCCGCCAGCGATTCGTCTCCGTAGATGGACGTAAATGTACGCGAGAATGCAGTTTCAT
>JAJBTR010000422.1 GCA_020860745.1 Lachnospiraceae bacterium
TCCGTATAGAACAGATCCAGGTTATCTGCCGTATTATATCCGGCATCCATGATACAGGAGTCGATATCTACACCGAGAGAATCCAGATGCAGAAGAATCCTTTCAAGTGTAGACATATCCACTATATTGCCCGGCACTGCCCGGTAAAACAGGGGAAGCCCGGTACTCCGCTGCACCACAAAGATGAGACGTACTTCGTTGCTGACCTTGCCATTATGGACATTCCTGTGCGTAAGCGGAAAGTGGATGCTGTTAGGAAGCCCGCTGCTATCTATCAGGATGTTCTTGTCAGGATCATAATGCTGCTGCACGAACTGTATATACTTCTGCTGATATGTCAACTGGCTGTCAGGAGTGCCAATCTGCGCAAGGAGCTCACTGATCCTCTGGCTGGCCATGTTGGCTTTTGGATAAAGCACCCTGGTGATGCTGCCCTGATACCAGTGAATGGCATCGGCGTTTGCCATCGCTGACAGGGTATAAAACAGCACCATGGCATGGAGTGTTTCTTTATTGCTGTAGTCGATAGTATCAATAACGTCCATCATGCCGCTTTGGTACAGGAACGCATTCAGGATAAAGGCATCACCAAAATCCACGGACACATGGCTGTGCTTGGCGGAGATTTCGGTGAATTACCTTTCCGATTTTATGGAATTTTGTTTCCGATTTCAGGTAATTTCATTATACGCTATACACGTAGCAGGGTCAAAGGTGAAGAAACCTCTTTCACGGCTTTTATAGATACCGCGCTTCCTGTCGATAACCGTGCCAAGGTATGTGGCATCGACAGAGGTATTCTTGCCATCACGCTTTGAATGTGAACTTCCCGTAAGTTTTTACGCCTAAAGAGAAAAAAGAAGCCTGAATGTCAAAAAAATCCCGGTTTTCTGCGACTTTTCGCTTGCAGAAGGCCGGGAATTATGCTATACTAAGCATAGGCGTAATTACGCCTATATAAGGAGGCGGCTATGTACCTGAAATTCCTCGTTGACATTCCAGACGTTCCAGGCAAAATCACCTACCGGCGGAAGGCGGATACGGACTATGTTTACTATGAGTATGACCGCAAGTATGATAAGGGAACGCAACTTACAAATCCCAAAAGGGCAACCATCGGGAAACGATCCAAGGACGATCCTGCGAAAATGCTGCCGAACCAGAATTTTCTGAAATATTTTCCGGAAACGGAACTGCCAGAGGAGATGGACAGGACATACCGGAGCAGCTGCCTGAGGATCGGAGATTACATTATAATAAAGAAGATAATGGAAGACTACCATCTGCCGGAGCTCCTTACGCATTATTTCAAAGGGAAAGACCTGGGGCTGTTCCTTGACCTTGCGGCGTATTCGATTGTGACGGAAAGCAATGTTGCACAGTACTATCCTGAGTATGCATACAATCATCCGCTGTTCACCGAGGATATGCACATTTATTCCGATACGAAAATTTCCGCATTCCTCCACTCTATCACGGAAGACCAGAGTGTCAACTTCCTGAATGAGTGGAATTCGAAGAGGGATCACCGTGAAAAAATTTATATTTCTTATGATTCCACGAACAAAAACTGCCAGGCAGGTGATCTGGAGATTGTGGAATTCGGCCATCCAAAGGTGAACCAGGGCCAGCCAATCTTTAATTATGCAATCGCTTATGATACACATAACCGTGAGCCGCTTTTTTATGAGAAGTACCCGGGCAGTATCAATGACATATCCCAGCTGGAATTCATGCTGGACAGGGCATATGGTTATGGATACAGGAAGATCGGTTTTATACTGGACCGGGGATATTTCAGCAGGCAGAACCTCGAAGCCATCCGGGAAAAGGGCTATTCTTACCTGATAATGGTAAAAGGTATGGCGTCCTTTGTAAACGGGCTTGTTCTGGAGAAAAGGGGGACATTCGAGGAGAAGCGGGTGAATTATATAGAAGGTTTTGAGGCATATGGAACGACAATAGAAACGAAACTGTTTGCAACGGATGAAAAGGACGCCTACGTGCATATTTACCACAGCATAAAAAAGGAAAGCGCCGAGCGGACGAATCTGGAAGACAGGATCCGCAAGATGAAACAGTACATGAAGAAGCACACGAACGAAGTCAAGAAATTCGGCAGTGGTTTTGAACAGTACTTTATTCTCCACTACAACGAAAAGACCGGGCAGTTCCAGTTCGCAGAGGAACGGGTCAGCGCAATAGAGATGGAATCAAAACTGGCAGGGTATTATTGCATCATATCATCGGAAAAGATGACAGCGAAGGAGGCGCTGGTTAAATACAAAAGCAGGGATGCATCCGAAAAGCTTTTCCGTGGAGACAAGAGTTACCTTGGGAACAGCAGCCTCCGGGTTTACACAGATGAATCGGCTGGCGGTAAAATATTCATTGAGTTTGTAGCACTGATCGTGCGGAACCGCATCTATACATATTTACAAGATGAAATGAAAGAACTGGAAACCAGGCCGAATTATATGACGGTTCCTGCGGCGTTAAAGGAACTGGAAAAGATCGAAATGGTACGCCTGACAGATAATGTATACCGGATGGATCATGCGGTCACGAAGACTCAAAAGACTATCTTAAAAGCATTCGGGATGGATGTGGCACAAGTAAAATATCAAGCTGCTAAAATAAGTAAGAAGTTCCCAAAATAGACAGAACAGCAGGAGGGAAGATGGAATGGCAAGGCCGGTTGGGATGGAAGCATTGGAACAGAAGATAGAGAAAGCGCAGGAGCGGGTGATCCGCACGAAGGCGGCTTATGACGAGGCGGTAGACGACCTGCAGAAGCTGCTTGATAAAAAGACGGCGCTGGAGGAACAGGAGATCATAAAGGCTGTCACAAACAGTAAAAAATCCTATGCTGAGATCATTCGGTTCCTGACGGAAGCGGAGGCGGAGGATTAAAAACAGATGAAAAAACAGGACGAAGAACTTTCATTAGAAGAACGGATTAAGGCCGCGGAAGATAAAGTGGATGAGTGCAGGAAGCCTTATGATGAAGCAGTAGAAGAACTGGCCGCATTAGTGAAGTTGAAGAAGAAAGAGCGAGATAAAATGTTACTGGATGCGGTTTCGACCAGCAGGCGCTCATTTGATGAGATCATGGAGTTTATTCAAAGCGATCCGGAGGATGACGAATGGTATTGAGATATGAGAAACGGTGTGTTCAGGCGCAGGAAGCAAACATGAACGGGCTTGTATCATAGAACATTAAAATCGAAAAACCATGTATTCCAATATCCAAAAATCCATATACAAACAGCGGGCGGTGTGGTAATGTATGAGATATGGGCAACACAAAAGATGGTAAACTGTGGCTAAGGAGGAAGTCTCACATCATGAATGGGGAAAGAACAACAGATACAGCAAGTGAAAAGCTGTGGAAAGAAATGGACAGGCTTGTGTCTGATTCCCGGTCAGGCGGGCACGGTTATGGTGATCAGGGCAGTTTTTTTGACGAGCGGGAAATGCTGTTCATGAATCTGCTGAAAGACGCCTATGATAACGATCTGGGACTCATTGTGTCCTGCACATATGATACCCAGGCGTCCACCCCGGGCCGCCTGATGGCAAAGCAGGGTTTTCTGGAGGTAGACGGCATGCGGTTCCTCGTGTGTTTCACGAGTGAGAAACGCGCACGAGAAGCAAAATATAATACAGACTGGAATATAATGAAGGCGCGGGATGTGATGAACAACATGTTCAACAAAAAAGCCATCTGGGGATTAGTGTTCAATCCCAATGATGAAAGGATGGTTATTGTCCTGAAAGACCTGTTGTCACTGATTATGCCTGGAGAAAAACCGAAGCCAGAGATGTTTAAGGAATAAGCCTTGTGGCTACAATAGCGGTGTTTTGCGGGTAAGGAATATAGTTCGAGTCTGACTTGTGCAGATAGATCAGAATCCTGTCGGTGTTACGGCCGGATGAACACACGTCTGCCAGGGACTGCGTTCGGCATAATAATACAAAACAGCGGAAGGACGCTGTGAAAATAGAAAGAGGACAATCAAATGTCAAAATTTGACTTCAAAGGCACGGGTATATTTGCCTGTGTGAACAATACCGAGGCGGCAATTCGGCTTTTCGAAGATTACGACATCCCCTACCATCTCATCACGAAAGGTGAAAATGCGGGAAAAATTCGGGTAAAGAGTCTGCGTGATGGTGATTATAAGCGGTATTGTGAACTGGAAGAGGTATTAAAAAGGCATGGATACGCTGACATTATGGATCATTCCGAAACGTTCCGGGACGTAGACGATGAGTTGATTTTTTGCTTCAGCCCGTATCGTATTTTTGGTGAAAAAATCGGAGAGGACGGGAAGATTAAGTATGAAGTGCCGGAAGTACCTGGCTATGAAAGTGAAGTCAGGTATCCGGGAATATATGGATATGGGACGGCGACAGCGGTATTTCGGAGGATATGATAAACGCTTGTTTGATGAGATAATGGAATGTATTCAAAACGATCCAGACGATGAAGAATGGCTTTGAGGCAAGGAAAAGATGTTTTTAGGCGTAAAATCTCAGGAAGTTAACAAAATGCCAAAGACAGCGTAGTTCTCACTAATATGGCTATTTTTAGAGTGCGAAGTATGAGGGATATGTAGCCCTGGACGAAAACCGTACATTTGCTATTGCAACCTGTTCCTTGCGACGGGCATCCGCTCCGGCGAACTGTGCGTCCTGCATTGGGATGACATCGACTTCCAGACGGGCGTTTTATATATCAGCCACACAATGGTGCGCCTGGACTGAAAGTTTGTCAGGGATACGCCGAAAACCGATTACAGCGAACGGCGGATTGTCCTGCCGGAATATGTCCTTGATCTGCTGAAAGAG
>JAJBTR010000010.1 GCA_020860745.1 Lachnospiraceae bacterium
GAGCAGAATTACATCGTGTATTGGAAAATATATCTTCTGAATATAATAATTATTATTACATGAACAATGTTTTAAATGGTTCTAAAGAAGCCAAATTAAACAAATTGTTTTTTGAGGATTATGAGTATTATATGGACAATTCATTGTTTTCATATAAATCAATTGCACCTGTTCAAACAATTAAATTGACAGATGCCGAAAGATCGGCTTTAAACAAAAGATATCCAGAAAAAAACGATTTGATGTAGTATCTATTCTTTTGCATGGAGTGAAATAAGTTAAAATGGATGAGAAAGAACAATATGCATACAAGGAGATGCCATGCCGAAAATAACCGCTCTACTTCCATTATACAATGGAAAAAAATACATTGATGAATCAATTCGTTCCATTCAGGCACAGACCTTCTCAGACTGGGAATTGCTCATTGTCAATGATTTTGGCAGCGATGACGGATGTGCGGAAATCGTGTTATATTATGCTGAACATGATCTGAGAATCCGTCTGGTTCAAAACGAAAAACGACTTGGTCTGGCAGAGTCTCTGAATGCAGGTATTCGCCTTGCGTCCGGAAGTTATATCGCCCGTGTGGATGTAGACGATCCCTCTTATCCGCAACGCTTTGAAAAACAGGTAGATTATATGAACAAACATCCTGATGTATTTCTGTGCGGCACTTTACAGCGTAGTGTCCTGCCGGACAGAAATTACGTGCTGCAGGTTGCGACAGATAGCGAAGAATTGAAAGCGGCAATGCTGTTTGGCTGTGAGATTAGCCATTGTTCTGTTATGTTCCGACGGGATATTTTTGTGCGGGATAAGATGCGATATAATCCGCAAAAATTAGGGGAAGATTATGATCTCTGGACAAGGATTATGTTTGACCATAGGCTGGTGAATCTTCCTGAAGTGCTTGTGGATCATAGATGGGGATTTGAAAATATATCTTTGAATAAAGGTAATGCATTAATACAAGAAGTAAGGGAAATCAGTGCCAGATTGTTAAAACAATTTGACATAGATGTACCAAAGGAAGATTTAATACTGCTATCTGGTTGGAGAAATAAACCACAGGAGTATGCGGTGTATAATAAAGCTTCTTTCCTGCATAAACAGGCGGAATTACTGTTGAAGTTGTATCACAATAACACGGAAAAGAAGCTAATTGCACCGGGTGCGTTGCGGAAAACTATCTGGAACCGGTGGAATTGGGCTTGTGAATGCTGCAATATCTTTTATCAAAAAATTACATATGATTCTTTCAAAAGAAATTCTGTAGTTCCCAAGGTATCTATTGTCTTGCCGGTATGTCAGGCGGTAGAAACTTTAAGAGAAACAATTGACAGTATTCTGGTTCAGGAATTTACGGAATGGGAATTATTGATGGTTTTTGAGCCGGAGGATTCTGATGGTAGTTTTGAACTGGCACAGATGTATGCATTTATGGATAGTCGAATCCGGATTATAGAAAACAGTACATATCTCGGATTGGCAGATTCACTAAATGAGGGAATCCGGCAGGCAAAATCAGATTATATTGCGCGCATCGACGCAGATGATCTCGCAAATGCGAAAAGAGTCGGGGCGCAGTATCATTATATGGAATATCATCCGAACGTGGGCATATGTCAGACATACCAACATTATTTCGGTGGCGGCAGAAATGATTTTGTACATAAGCCGCCCATTAAAGCAGAGGAGATGAAAGCAAAACTGCTTTTTTTTCTGCGATGCATGTCATTCTACCGTAATGTTTCGGAAAAGTACGTTGGTGCAGCATGGTTTGTGGTACAACAGGGAAGCCGCATTGGAGGATTTTGACCTGTGGACAAGAGCGGTGGAATATACAAAATTTGAGACGCTCCCGCAAGTGTATGGAGAGTATCGAATCAGCTCTCACAATATTTCTCAGGAAAAAGTGGAAGCAATTGAGCTGAATATGTGTGAAATTGTTCGATGTCAGCTTTCGAAAAAGTTTGATATTACGGTACCTGATGAGTATGTGAGTGTATTGAATGGATGAAATAATGTGTTCCTTGCCATGGATGAAGCGCAGAGGGAATCTTTGCTTCAGTATTTGCAAAGATTGTTATTCCAGATTTGGGGGTGCAATCTGAAGCAAGGTAATTATGAGAAGAATGCGTTGCTGCAGGCGATTGCAGCAAAATGGCGCTGGTCTAAATACAACGAACCCTGGCAGGGAAAGAAAGCGGTTGTGTGTATAGAGGACGCGATTGATTTGCCACTGAATTTTTGTCAGAACTGCAGGAAAATATGGATGCAGATGAAATCCCGGGGAAATTATCTAATGAAAAGCAGAATAAAAAATTTGGTAAAAAAAATGCTTGGCATTAACCGATTTTATCGAAATATTGATGCCAGACTTCAGCATTTGTCGGACGTCCAACGCGAACAAACATCCCAGGTTGTGAGGGATGAGGTGAAACAATGGACTTGGGAACGTTTTCAGCGTACGGAGAAGATGCTTAAAGACGTAGTGCAGCAAAATATCCGTCTACAGAATAGTCTTGACACACTTTTATTTCAGCAGAATCTCATTCCCTGTCACAGTGATGAGAAGATCCGGATGGTGTTTTTGTTCCAGGTGGCATCTTTTTGGCCGTCCTGGGAAAGCTTTTATCTGGGATGCGTGGGGGATGAGAGGATTGATGTACATTTTCTGTTTTTAGATGAAACGGCGACTGAGGATGAGCAAATGAAGTCGGCTCGGACTTTTTTGGAAAAGAGTGAAATACTCTATGAAAAGTATGAGGACTTTGATTTAGAAAAATATCGGCCGCATGTTATGGTGATGCAGACACCATACGATGAGTGGCATCGTCATCAGGAGCACTGGTCATCGGTATATCGTGCGCAGGGAATTCGTCTGGTTTATATTCCTTATGGAATTGAGATATCAGATACGGAGGATTCTCATCGGCTTCATTTTCATACAACAGTGATTGATAATTGTTGGAGAATCTATACTTTTTCAGAGCAGATGAGAAAGGATTATTTAAAATATGCCCTTAATCGCAATGCTGTTCGAGCGGTGGGTTTACCTCGTTTTGATGCTCTGTATTATAAGGATCGTTTTGTGCTGGATTCGTCCATCAGGGAGCAATCTGGCGGGAGAAAAATTGTTCTGTGGAAGCTGCATTTTCCGAAAGTTATTAAAGAAAACGGAAGAGAGCTTACGGTTACACCATCCCTGAATTTGTATATTGATTTTGCGCGCTGTATAAAGGAATACGAGGATCTGTTTTTTATTTTTATGCCGCATCCCAGGTTTCGGTCAAAGAAAAACAATGTGGAGATACAGCAAAAGGTACAAATCCTATTTGAACAGTTGGCTTCCTGTAAAAATGTATATTTAGATGAGCGAGATGATTACAGGGAATCTCTTGTCAATGCAGCTGTTAGTATGATTGCCAGAGGTGCGGTCCTAGGGGAGGCTGGTGCGTAGGGACAACCGGTGCTTTACCTGTATAATGAGGATTATAATGAGCCGTTTACGGAGGCTATCGAACCACTGATGAAATCTTATTATCAGGGAAGCACAATTTCAGATATCAGAAGCTTTTTGCAAATGTGTCGTGAAGAACAGGATCCTAAGAGGGAAGAACGTCGGAAAGCGTTTGAAAAATGTATTCCTTTTTTTGACGGGCAGTGTGGGATGCGAGTCAAAGAGGATATTATCTATGATTTGAAAAACAGTATTTTATAAGACGAGGAGAAGGCATGCAACAGAAGGGGCTTTTGTCTGTTATTGTACCATTTTATAATGCGCAGGATACAATTCAAAACTGTTTGGATAGCATATTAAAGTCTTGCCGGGGAATACCGGCGGAAGTAATTTGTATTGATGATGGCTCCGTTGATGATAGTAGAGCTATTGTGGAGCAACAGTATGTCAAAGGAACTAAAAATGTACGCCTCGTGTCACACCAGAAAAATGAGGGGTTATTTCAGGCACGTCTTACCGCGTTGCGTGATGTTCGGGGTGAATACATAGGATTTGTCGACAGTGATGATTATGTGAATTTGTTTTTTTTCGTAATCTATATCGTCTAATAAGGCGTCGAAAAGCGGATGTAGCGGTTGGACGTATTGTTAATGTGTCTCCAACTGGCGTGAAATATAAACAAACGAGATGTCTGGATTTTCCCTATGGTGAAAAGCCTGTAGATGAAAATTATTATGATATGTATTGGAAACAGGCAGGAGCTTGTTATCCCTGGCATGTGATTTGGAATAAGATATACCGTGCGGAACTGTGGGAAAACAACCTGGATCTTTTTCAAATGATGGATGTACATGGTACTATGCTTGAGGATTTTATTTTCTCATCAGTAGTGTTGTCGGATGCGCATACCTTTACTGCCAGTACGAAAAGCGAGTATTTTTATGTTCAGTCAAGTCAGTCTTCTACGTCACAGGAAGCAGCTTTTTATAAATGGGAAAAAATATTGCCGATATGGGGAAAACGTTTTTGACAGTCAAAGGATTCCTGGAAAATGATAGTTTTTTATGCAAATATGTAGAAGAGTGTGAAATATGGAAAAGAAGATATTCCAGATATTGGTATAGGAATATTATAAATGGCAATTTTGTACCGGAAGAAAAAAAGAGATTACAGGAGGAATTAAAAATACAGATGGATTTGGAATATCTGGATATGCCAACTCCATCGGATGAGTATTACTATGAAAAGGCGAAATTCCTGAAATAATTTTTTGGAGTTTATAAAAAACGCAATTGCCATTCAAAAATAGAAAATATTAAATGGGCATATTGCGCGAATGGGTACGAAGTGATTTGTCTGAAGAGAAAACATAAGTGTGGTGAA
>JAJBTR010000399.1 GCA_020860745.1 Lachnospiraceae bacterium
AGACAGACAAGTAAAAAACAGATTTGCTTTTACAGCGAATCCACCAGGAGGTTACATGAAGTTCAGAAAATTGGTTTTTGAATGCGGACTCATTGCAGCATCAATTGCAGTTATATCCGCCTCATCAGCCGTTTCTGTCAGCGCCGCAGAAACTGTCACTGATTCGGCAAATGCCGGGTCGGAGCAGAATGAGACGGAAAACAGTGAAACAAACCAGAACCCGCAGGAAGATTCCGGTGATGAGCCGGAAGAGGAAGTCCCTGAGGAGATGTCCGGAGAAGAAAGCTCTGTGGAAGGGACGTCAGAGGAGCAGATATCTGAGGAGATATCCGGGTGGGCAGATAAATTGCTTGTGGTCGTAGAAGAAGATTCCAGCCTGAATATTCACAAAGAGCCGGATACCGACTCGGAGATCGTCGGGAAAATGTCCAGAGGTGCGGCTGCAGAGGTCGTGGAACAGGGTGAAGAGTGGAGTAAAATCGTATCCGGAGATGTGGAAGGGTATGTATGCAATGAATACTGTGTGTTTGCCGGGGAGGCGGAGGCACAGGCGGCAGAAATCTGTACTACAGAAGCGACTGTGACAGAGGATGGCGTCCGCCTGAGGGGCGATGCCAGCACAGAATCCATTATTTATAAAGTGTTGGAGGAAGGTGAGTCACTGACTGTGTCCGACGATGCAGAGGAGACGGCAGGCGGCTGGATTCCGGTTCGATATGGCGACGGCGTGGCATATGTGTCCTCTGATTATGTGGAAGTGGAGCTGGCGGTAGGCGAAGCTGTAAGCATGGAGGAAATTTACGAGCAGCAGGCGGCGGAAAAGGCGGCTGCAGAACAGGCAGCGGCGAAAGAAGCTGCCGCAACGCAGACATCTTCCTCCGGGAATACAGCGGCCAGTGCTTCCTCAGATGATCTTTCACTTCTGGCTGCCATCATTTATTGTGAAGCCGGTGCTGAGTCTTACGAGGGGCAGCTTGCGGTAGGCGCTGTTGTGATGAACCGGGTAAAGAGCGGTTCCTTCCCGAATTCAATCTCGGGTGTGATTTACCAGAGCGGTCAGTTTTCACCTGCTTCCAGCGGGAAGCTTTCCCGTGTTCTGGGAAACGGCAGCGCCACATCCAGCTGCTACCAGGCGGCGCAGGCCGCGATCAACGGCGAAGATAATACGGGAGGCGCGTTGTATTTCCATGCGGGATCCGGCAATGGAACTGTGATTGGAAATCAGGTGTTTTATTAAGTCCGGTGCGGGAGCAGAAGTGTGATTCGTATCACTGATATATTATATGTGAATAGTGAAGTAAAAACCGGTATGCGGCGGCTCCTTGCAAAAGCCATTGTATGCCGGTTTTTTGCCCCACAGGAAGGAATGCTTTTTGAAACGAAAAAGCGCGCGTGAAGTGCCGCAAGCGACACTTTGTTCTATAAATACGAAAGCGCGATGGGAATCAGACACAAAGAAAGTAAACAATGAAAAGAATAAGAAAATTAACGGTGAAAAAAATAGTTGAAAGGTGGTTTTTTGTTGTAAAAACGGAGAATATATAGTATAGTGAAAACATCTAAGGTCATCACAGACGGACATACGGGGAGGATGAAGAATGGGATTTCTGACTGACATACAAACTTTCTGGCTGGTGCTTTTTGCGGTGTTCCTTGTGGCGGAGCTGGTGTCTCTGGGTCTGACATCCATCTGGTTTGCCGGCGGGGCGCTGGCGGCATTACTGCTCAGTTTTACGAATGCCGGTGTTTATGCTCAGGTTGCAGCGGCAATCATCGTGTCTGTGGCGCTGCTGCTTACTATCCGGCCGTGGGCAAAGAAGCATTTTAACAATGACCGGGTGCGGACGAATGCGCAGAGCCTGATCGGTCAGACGGCCATTGTGCTGGAGGATATCGACAATATCCATGCACAGGGCCGGGTTCTGATCCGCGGGCAGGAGTGGTCGGCTCGCAGTGTTGAGGAGACGGACTGCATTCCGAAGGACACCCGTGTTACTGTACAGGCGATCAGCGGAGTGAAGCTTATTGTTGAGAGAGGAGAGAAGTTATGATTATTGCTGTTATCATTGTCATTGTCATTATTGTGATTATCATTGCATCCTGTGTGAAGATTGTCCCGCAGGCGAATGCGTTTGTGGTGGAGCGCCTGGGCGCTTACCAGGGCACATGGGAGGTTGGCCTTCACTTTAAGATGCCGTTTATTGACCGTGTGGCTAAGCGTGTACTGCTGAAAGAGCAGGTGGTTGATTTTGCGCCGCAGCCGGTGATCACAAAGGATAACGTTACCATGCGGATTGATACGGTCGTATTTTTTCAGATTACAGACCCGAAGCTTTTTGCATACGGCGTGGAGAATCCGATCATGGCTATCGAGAATCTGACGGCCACCACTCTGCGGAATATCATCGGCGATCTGGAACTGGATGAGACGCTGACTTCCAGAGAGACGATCAACACCAAGATGCGGGCTTCCCTTGATATCGCGACCGACCCGTGGGGCATCAAGGTCAACCGTGTCGAGCTGAAGAATATTATCCCGCCGCAGGCCATTCAGGATGCGATGGAGAAGCAGATGAAGGCGGAGCGAGAGCGCCGTGAAGCAATCCTCCGTGCAGAGGGTGAGAAAAAATCCACTATCCTTGTGGCGGAAGGCAAAAAAGAGTCTGCGATCCTCGACGCTGAGGCTGAAAAGCAGGCGGCGATTCTCCGTGCGGAGGCCAAACGTGAGGCTACCGTACAGGAGGCTCAGGGTCAGGCGGAGGCTATTCTGAAGATTCAGCAGGCCAACGCGGACGGTCTTCGTTTCCTGAAAGAGGCGGAGCCGGATGCCGCAGTGCTGCAGATCAAGAGCCTGGAAGCTTTTGCGAAAGCCGCTGACGGCAAAGCGACGAAGATCATCATTCCGTCTGAGATTCAGGGGATTGCGGGTCTTGCAAAGTCTGTGGTGGAAGTCGCCGCGGATGTGAAGGATGCTTAACTATTCAGGACAGTACTTCGCACTTGCTGCGAGGTGCGTCTGATGACGTAAATTACACAAGGAAAGGTTTCATCGCGCAGCGATCTCTAATGGACTTTTCCTCGTAACTGTGAAGGTACTGAACAGTTACAGGGATGCGAAATAAGCAGGGAACGATATGTTATGATTCGGGCAGGAATGGGGTCTGATACTCCGGATTGCCTGGGTTGATATCAGTATCATGTTATGATAATGTAAATAAAAAGATACGGCGCTGCTTTCCGGGGCAGTCCGTTTCTTCTTATATGCACAGGGATGTCATATATGCAGGTCTGTGTAAAGTTTACACAGCTGCGCGGGCTTTATTCTGTGCCAGGAGCAGAAGACGGAAGGTGTTTCCTGCCCGATAAAATGAAAGGAGTGTGTGATCATCATGAATTTAAAAGGGAAAAACTTTTTGAAGCTGTTGGATTTCTCTCCCGAGGAGATTACATATCTGATTGATCTGGCCGCAGATCTGAAGGAAAAGAAAAAGCAGGGGATTCTGCACGATACCCTCCGCGGGAAGAACGCAGCGCTGATTTTTGAAAAGACAAGTACCAGGACCCGCTGTTCCTTTGAGGTGGCGGCGTTTGACCTCGGCATGCATACGACTTTCCTGGATCCCTCCGCTTCCCAGATTGGGAAAAAGGAGAGTATTGCGGACACGGCGCGGGTGCTCGGGCGGATTTATGACGGTATTGAGTACCGCGGATTCGGCCAGGATATCGTGGAGGAGATTGCAAAATATGCGGGCGTGCCGGTCTGGAACGGTCTGACCAACGAATTCCATCCCACGCAGATGCTGGCGGATGCGCTGACAATCCATGAGCATTTCGGTCATCTGAAGGGAATCAAGCTGGTATATATGGGTGATGCGCGTTATAATATGGGGAATTCCCTGATGGTGCTGTCCGCAAAGCTCGGAATGCATTTTGTGGCGTGTACCAATAAAAAATACTTTCCCGACGCGGCGCTGGTGGATACCTGCCGTGCGATTGCAGCTGAGACCGGTGCGGTGATCGAGCTGACTGAGGATGCCATGGCCGGCACAAAGGGCGCGGATGTCATTTATACGGATGTCTGGGTTTCCATGGGTGAGTCGGATGAGGTATGGGAGGAACGGATTCGCGATCTGACTCCGTATCAGGTGAACAGCGCATTGATGCAGAATGCGGGAGAACAGTGCCGGTTCATGCATTGTCTGCCGGCTTTCCATGATCTCAAGACCACGATCGGGGAGCAGATTCATGAAAAATACGGTCTGGATGAGATGGAAGTGACGGATGAAGTGTTTGAGAGCGATCAGTCGATTGTTTTTGATGAAGCAGAAAACCGGATGCATACGATCAAGGCGGTTATGTTGGCGACACTGGCATAGTTGCATGAATCGTTTTGTGTCGGAAATGCAGGCCGGCACTGGGAAAAGCAAAAATAGCGCGGAAATGGCGATGCTATGATTAGGGGAAAAAGGGCAGGATACTTCAGGCTGCTTTACTTTTTCCCTGTATCCTGAGATTGTAGAAAAAATGAGATGAAAGAGAAAATTCTGCAGCTTCTGCGGGAGACCGACGGTTTTCTGTCGGGGCAGGAGATCTGTAAACAATTCGGCGTGAGCCGGACAAGTATATGGAAAGCAATCCGGCAGCTGGAGGAAATGGGTTACGAGATTGAGGCGGTGCGAAATAAAGGGTACCGTCTGTGCTCGGAGCCGGATCTTCTGACGGCGGAGCGCGTGCGGGAGTATCTTCATACAGAGTGGGCCGGCAGCCGTCTTTCTGTGCTTGACTCCGTGGATTCCACGAACAATGAGGTAAAGCGCCGGGCGGAGGCCGGAGCCG
>JAJBTR010000427.1 GCA_020860745.1 Lachnospiraceae bacterium
CACGCGCAGGCCGTCCATGACCCGGACATGCGCTTCCCCCGATGTCAGCAGATAAATCCGTGTGGTCTCGATGGAGCTGTGTCCCAGGACGTCGGCCAGCTTCGCCACGTCGCGCGTGGCTTTGTAAAAACAGCGGGCAAAGAGATGACGCAGATTGTGGGGAAATACTTTTGACGCGTCGATTCCTGCCGACGCGCAGAGGGCTTTCATCTCCGCCCAGATCTGTTTCCGTGACAAGGCCGTCCCTTTCCTGCTGAGAAAGATTGCTCCGGATGTGATTTTTTGCTTTCTGGCATACTTTTTCAGTTTGCGGCACAGTTTTCCGGGGAGCAGGATGGTCCGGTTTTTCCCTTTGAGGGCAATTTCGACCCGGCCGTTTTCTGCCGCTTCCGCTGTGATATACTGCAGCTCACTGACACGGATACCGGTGCCGCAGATTGTTTCCATGATCAGATACAGCCGCTCTTTTCCGCCTTGTTTTGCCGCCCTGAGCAGTCGGCTGTATTCCTCCCGGCTGAGTTCTTTTTTTGCGGAGCAGAATGCGCGGCGCTGCACTTTCAGCAGCCTGATCCGGCACTCTTCTATTCCGGCGTATTTCAGCCAGGTGTTGATGGCGGACAGGGCGCCGTTTACGGTGGAGGCGCAGTGTGATCGAAGCAGATGTTCCCGGTAGTCTGCCAGACGCTGCCTGGTCACGCACTTCCCGTTTAACCAGAGCATCAGTTTTCGAAGTGCTGACGCGTATTTTTCTATCGTGGCATCTGATTTTTCGTCTTCTCTCATTGTATCTGTAAACGTTGCGATTGTGTCTTCTGTGATTGTGATTTCCATGAGATTCCCCTGCCTTTGTATTTTATCGCGAAGTTTTCTGTTTTTATTATTTTCTGAAATTCGCGATAAAAAAGCAATTACGGAAAACCAAAAATGCCCGGCCGATCACCAGTCGGTATAAATATCTATGATCCCACTCTCACACCCGCAGTCGTATACTTTCCCGATTCCGAGGGAAGTCTCTACAATGGTTCCTTTCGGCAGGTCGCTGCTCGCCACACAGATATACCCGTCTCCGTCCCGGACTGTCCCGTCAGAGGAATCCACATGCCGCCCCGGTATATTCAAACCGGTACCCGGAAGCACCCGCTGGGAATAGCAAGTCTCTCTGTGTCCGTTGTAATACACAACACCCTTACTTTTTGTCAGAACGCCGCCGCTGGATGACATCGCATAATTGAAAGCACTATCGGCGCTTCCGGCGGACGATCTCTCTGCCGCTTCCTCTGCCTTCTTCGCTTCCTCTTCCGCTTTTCTCGCCTCTTCCTCCGCTTTCTTCGCCTCTTCCAGGTCTTCTTCCTTTTTGGAGATTTTAGCTTCGAGTTCCTCCTGCAACGCTTCCTCTTCCTCTAAAAGAACACACAACTCTTCTACCTGCGCATCCATTTCCGACTGTTTTTCTTCGGTCTCGGCTATAATATCCTGATATTCCTGTAGTTTCGCAGAGTCATAGTCGTGGAGTGCTTTCTGTTGTGATACTATATTCAGTATGTCGGAAAAACTGTCAGATACAAGGAGAGCGTCCATAATCTGGTTGTTCGATTCATTCTTATAAAAATATACAATCCGGGCCGACATGCTCTCGATGTATTCCTGCTTCTGGATATTCAGCGTCTGGATTTCCGAATATAGATCACCAACCTGGCTCTGCAGGTCTGTGATCCGGGATTCCAGATCCTCGCTTTCCTCCTCTGACTCTGCAAGGTCGGATTTATAATCATCAATCTCTTCCTGTATCTCAGATGATGTTTCTGCCAGAATAGAGGCCGGCAGCACGGCTGCAATGAAACCCGCACAGGCAACTATGGAAATTATTTTTTTGAATCGCATTGAGCTTTCCTCCTGTTTCCAGGCAAAAAGAAAAAGCCTGTAACCCTGCATAAACACTGGGTTTCAGACTTTCATGGGTTGGGCTGTTCTCTTAACAGTCAGCAGTTCGTAGGGGAATCGAACCTCGCCTTAAAACCCATAAAAACGTTGAAAATCCTAGCAATCCCGGTATTTTTCAGTTGATTACTTTTCTTACTTTTTGATTACTTTTTCTAAAATCCAATTACGCGGTCGATGTCGGCACGCTTTTCATCCTTGGATAATCGGTCCTTATAATAGTGTTTCTTCGTCGTTCTGATGTCCGTATGCCCCATCTGAGATATAATGAGTGACTCTTCTACTCCGCCGTCCAAAAGCATCGTGCCATAAGTCTTTCTCGCTTTGTGCGGCGTCTTTCTTACAATTCCAAGTTTCTTGCAAATATAGCACAGTCTGTCTCTGAACACGTACGTCCGAATACGCTCTCCTTTTCTCTCAAACAGGTATTCTCCAAACGGATTTATTGAACGAATTTCTTTCAATATCCATACAAAATTGGTAGGAAGGATAACGTCTCTGATTCCGGCCTCTGTCTTGGGAAAGTCCCTAACTTCGTATACTGCCTGTTTACCATCTTCATAGCGTATTTCAGTTCTACAAACATGGATTATACCAGAACGGAAGTTAATATCAGAATTCTTCAAAGAGGCAAGTTCTCCGACTCTGAGACCCGATGTAAAAATCAACAGCAATCCAAGATTTACAATATCTTTGTGTTCCATCAGGTAATCCATTACAATTGGAAGCTCTTCTGTCGAGAACACCTCTTTCTCGGGGTCTTCCACTTTTCTTCTGAATGCTTTGCGGGAAATGTCCATGTCCTGAACAACCGATGTGACGCTGAAATCAATCAGACGCTTCTTTTTCGCCAGCTTGAATATTCCGTATACAAGAGTTCTCATGTTCGAAAAGCTCTTTGGTGTCAGCTCGTATTCGTATATAGCATCCAACATGAAATCCTCTACATCATACTCTGATATGTTGCATATCTTTCAGCTCGCTATACTCGAGAAACACTTGTCAAACTGACGTTGATATCGATCCCTCGTCGATAACTCAATTTCTTCTCGTCTTACCTTATTTCCAAGCCATTCGTCAAATATATCTATTACAGTTGGCTGAGTCGCCCGTTCGACAATTGCATCCTTAATAGCCTTTTCCGACGACTTCTTTACCAAGCGACGTCCATTAGGCTTTCCACTATCTTCTAAATATGTATACCAACTTCCATTTTTACCCTGCCATATTTTAAATGGATGATTTTTTATTAGCTCCTCTCTTTTTCTCATTTTTGCGATTTCTTGCACTCGCGGCAGGTCTATTATACCTTCTTCTGCCGCAAATCGCAATAATTCAGAGTCATTTTGGGATTTTTTCATATGACCTCCTAAAAGATTTTTCAAAATTTCTACCCGGGGAATTTTTCAGAAACAAAAAAAAGAGGCCGCCTAGAATAGACGACCTCCGAAAAGATGTGTTAGAAATCCATTTTGAAATTATTTGACGTAGGCTTTACCTTTGTAGTAAGCGGCAATCCATCCGGACGGAATCCTCATCCAGACATCATTGCCAACGGCCCTGGCCTCTTTACAGGTAACCCTGGTTCCTTTCTTAAGCTGACCGTTTTTATACGCGTTCTGTTTTGCGTTTGTCGTTAGATTCGCATACGTCACCTTGCCATAGCTTGTCCCTGGCCCTTTACGGACGTTCAATTCGTCCACCTGAGTTGTATAGACGCTACCTATTTTATATGTAGGCTTCGTGGCAGTTGTGCTGGTGCCTGCGCTAGATGACGCTGTCGTTTTTGTAGTCAATCCAGCCTTAGCCAAAGTGTCCTGGTACTTCGAGCCATTTGTCAAGCCGCAGACTGTATGAGAGCCAGACTTAACATAAATCGCACCTCTGACGCAATAATCCGCGGACTTAAGATATGTATCGTCAGTAATAATCTTGTACCCGGCCTCTGCCAGCTTCGCTTTCATAACGCTCGTTGTCCACCCATTAGAGCCATAAGATGCTACAGATACTGCCCCGGAAGCAATCGCCCCTACGTTCTGAAGAGACGAGCAATCGCAGTTACACTTGGTCTTGATTTCCGACAGATCAAAATTCACCGCTTTCGCCTGATTGTACAGTGTGTTACGATTGTCACTGCCGCCCTGACTGTACCCAATATCATCATTTGCACAAGCTTCCTCAATAGCTTTCGCGTGCTTTTCTCTTACAGTTGCGTCCGGATGAATTGCCATGAAATCCCACGGCTTAGAATACCAGGTTCGTGTGCAGACTTCTTTTTTGGTCTGATCGCCTGCCTCCCCCTGCACGGTGCCATTTTCACTAATGCTCGCATGTCCGATATAAACTGCCATATCACTCGTCCTCCTCTTCAGAATATAATGTCACGTCGACATTTGAAGCATCGACGGCCGCTTCACAAGCCGCATAGATTGCCGCAGATCCCATGCCGCAGAGTATCCCGACCATAGCCAGCTTTTCCATACCGTTCTGAATACCGGCAATACTGGTGGCGATACTCCCAAGAAACGCCGCGACACAAATCCAAAATTTTCTGCTTGTAAGTTTTCTGATTAAATCGTTCATTCTGTAGCCTCCTCATATTCTTCACCGGTAATCTCAGTAAATTCGTCTACCGTAATCCAGTCCTTTGTGACAGCATCCTTAACCTGTCTTAGACTCCAAAGGCCGTTACCGCCATTGTAATATACCTTGACTTTCTCATATTTCTTGTTCATCTACTCCGCCTCACTTTCTTCCTCTTCCAGCTCAACGTCCGTCATCATCGCAATATAATCCTGGTTCGCCGCGAGTTTTTCAATCTGAGAGGCCATGTTCTCCAGCTCTTTTTGCGTACGAATAGGAATGTCTTTTGATTTATAAGTCATTTTCAAT
>JAJBTR010000225.1 GCA_020860745.1 Lachnospiraceae bacterium
GGTGAGATCTCAGACATAAATGCCTTTTACGATATGTATGGGTGCAGTTTGTGTTGGCTGTATGTTTGCAGGATATATGATCCATGTCGTTTCGCCGCGTATTATTATGATTATTGCGGCAATCTGTGTGTTGGCTGGATTTTTCCTGACTTCAGGAATCGTATCTTTGACAGGGCTTTATCTCTGTTATGGCGTATTTTGCGGATTTGGTGTAGGGATTGGATATAACTCTATTCTAAGCAGCATTCTGAAATGGTTTCCGGATAAAACGGGCATCCTTTCCGGGATCCTTTTGATGGGCTTTGGATTTGGTGGGTCGATTCTGGGAAACATTGCGGTTTCCCTTATGAATGAGACAGGCTGGCGTATGGCCTTTAAAATACTTGGCGTTGTATTAGCTTGTGTGATCATCTTGTCTACGTTTGTTCTGTGGGAGCCAAACGCTTCGGAAATTATGATACTTTCTAAAAGGGTAAAGGTAAGGGCCGCCGGTAACAGGGACTATACAACAAAAGAGATGGTAAAAAGCTCATCCTTTTATGTGTTTTTTCTGGGATGTTGCAATGTCAGCCATTGGTTTAAGTGTTATCAGTAATGCCTCGCCCCTGGCACAGACAATGACTGACAGCATTCTTGTGGCTACAACGGTTGCCGGTTTGGTTTCTATCTTTAATGGCCTGGGAAGGTTGGTCTTTGGTTTTGTCCTGGATGCAAAAGGGAGCCGTTTTGTAATCTCTGTAGTATCCATCGGCTTAGGACTTGCTTCGGTTATTACGGCAGTGGCGGTGTATACGGAGAATTTTGTTGTTCTGATCGCGGCTTTTATTATGACAGGATTATCATTTGGCGGCGTTACGCCGACACAGTCAACCTATACTTCAAAGGTTTTTGGAAGCAAAAACTATTCTAATAATTTCAGTGTTGTAAATTTGTGTTTATTTGTAGCATCATTTGTGGGACCGTATTTGATGGGGATTATGAATGGGATTGGAGGATATCGTCTGATGGCCCTTTGCTTTATTGGGTTTGCTGTAATAGGTTTTGTATTGAAATTGTTTCTGAAACTTCATTTTGAAGGAAGCATAAAAAATAAAGGAGGTAATCAATGGGAAAAGTAATTGAAACAGACATTGCAGTTACGGGAGCTGGATTGGCAGGCTTGTCAGCGGCATATCGGATTGCAAAAAACACAGATCTGAAAGTGGATATTTTTGAAAAAAGGCCGCACCAGGGTGGAGCCGTATCTAATTGCCCGATGGGAGTTATGACTGTGCCTCCGGAAAACCTTATGAAAGCCCTGGAAGTCACGGCAGAATTTACAAACCATACCGGTGATTTGGGAGTGGCCAGAACCTGGTTTGAATATTCGGCGCTTCTTCCGGATTTAATTCTAAATGAGCTTGGAATCGAGAAGGAATCCTACGTGAAGTCTGATGTGGATACATACGGAAAACAGCGTGGATATGGAATTGGATTTCCGAACGGCCAGCATGTAGGGGATTATTTCTTCATGAAAGGGCATGGAAAAGGGCATGCGGCTGCATTGATTAATTTAAAGTATCGCAGAAAACTTGAAGCAATGGGCGCTGCATTTCATTTTAGGACCCCGATTGATGAGATTATAAGGGAGAAAGGAAAAATAGTTGGTGCTGTTGCACATGAAATTGAAGGCGGCGCACAGATTCAGATTAAGTGTAAAGCGTTAATTGTTACTTCAGGAGGTTTTTCCGGAAATAAGAAAATGTTGAAAGAAGAACTGGGGCTTACCTATACCGACCGCCATTGTATAGAAGGCGGTGATGTAAGGTTTATTCATTTCCCCAACGGCCAGTTGACGGGAGACGGGCAGAGAGCTGTCTGGAAAATCGGAGGCTTTAAGGGAGGGATGACTGTCACCGGTCCATGTGATGTAAATGGTCCGGGGGAGGCGGGAAGAAATGTGCCCTGGCTTGCAAAGAACCAGATACGCGTTCTTCAAGAACAGCCAGTTTTGTGGGTAAATGAATTTGGCGAAAGATTTATGAACGAAGAAATGAGCAACCAGCATATGGCTATTGCCGGATACATCAGCAATTTTCCTAAAAATTGCTGTTACATAATTTTTGATGAAGATACGGTAAAGCGCTGGGGAAAACGCGGAGTGGAGGAGGGATATGTATATTTTATTTTCCGGGGAAAAGCAATCCATGATGTAGCCAGTCAGATGGATGCAATGATTACGGAAGGCTCCACTCATGTCTGCCATGCTGATACAATTCGGGAAGTATGCGAAAAAATGGGGATTAATGAAAAAGGCCTGCGAAAAACCCTGGAAGAATACAATTCCTACTGTGATAGGGGAGAAGATTTGGAATTTGGGAAGAATCCGAGATACTTGCGGCCGGTGCGGGAGGAAAGTGGGCATATCTATGCCATGAGGGTTGTTCTGGGCGGATATATGACGATGGGCGGCATCCGTGTCAACAGGCGATGTGAGGTTCTTGATACGGAAAAATATCCGATTCCGGGATTGTATTCGGCAGGAGATATTATTAGCGGAAGTATTTTTGGAGATCCGCCCAGAAATGGAACCGGAACCTTGTCACAGGCTGTTTCCACCGGAATGGCTGCGGCGGATTATGCGGCAGATTATGTAAAGGAGGACTGTCATGAAAATTAGAATCGATAATTATTGTATAAGATGCGGTATTTGTATTGACTTATATCCTGAGCTTTATGTCCGAAATTTTGAAAAAGATTGTATTGACGTCCTGGTGGACACGGTGCCTGATGAATTGAGGCAGCAGGCGATCAACTCTGCCCGTGATTGTGCTGTGACAGCTATTAAGCTGAGAGAGTGGGATATAAATGCCGGAGGAGAAAAAATATGTTGAAAAAAGTGAAAACACTTCCTTTTACCGGGACAAAGGAACAGGAACAACAACTCAGAGTGTATATGGAACAAGAGAGCACGGATCTTCTGCCGGTAATGCAGGAGGCACAAAGGATCTACGGATATTTACCGATTGAAGTGCAGAAGATAATTGCAGACGGCCTGAAGATCCCATTGGAGGATGTATACAGTGCATCAACATTTTACCCGGATTTCAGGCATGCGCCCCGGGGAAAATATGAAATTGCTGTCTGTACAGGAACCGCCTGCCATATGAACGGCGGAACTGCTATTTACCAGAAAATACAGGAATTGCTGAATATTAGCGAGGGCGAATGTACAGATGACAGGCTGTTTTCATTAGAGACAAAAAACTGCTTTGGCAACTGTGCGGTTGGACCGGTGTTGACGGTGAATGAGGATATGTATACACGTGTTCCCCTGGAGGAAGTGGAAACTATCATTGATAAATATCGGGAAAAAAAGGAAGAAGGAGGGACGCAGAATGAAGGATAAGTCGTTGCTTGAGGACATAAAGGCAAAGATTCAAAACAATGAAAGTGATTTTCGGTATCATGTCTTTGTCTGCGGCGGTTCAGGATGTGATTCTATGCTCAGCCGGGAAGTATATGATGAATTGTGTTCAGAACTGGCAAGACGGAAGCTGGAAGATGAAGTCAATGTAGTGATGACAGGATGCCATGGTCTGTGTTCCCATGGACCGATTATGACTATTTATCCGGATGGACTGACTTATGCGAGGGTACTGCCGATTCAAGTTGAAGAGATTGTAGACGAACATTTCATCCATGGCCGGCCGGTTTCCAGGCTGCTGTATACAAACACGGAATTTGAGGGCGGGGATCCTCAGTTAAAATTATTAAAAGATAGTGCATTTATGAAACTGCAGAATCGAAAAGTGCTGAAAAACAATGGAACTGTTTGCCCGAAATCCATTGATTCTTATATCCAAAGGGATGGATACTTTGCGTTATGTAAGGCTGTGAAGGAACTGACTCCGGAACAGGTTATTGAGATCATTACGGAAAGTGGATTGAGAGGACGCGGGGGCGGCAGTTTTCCAACCGGACAAAAGTGGGATGTGGCGGCAAAGGAAGTATCAGATTCAAAATATATTATCTGCAATGCGGATGAGGGTGATTTGGGATGCTATATGGACCGAGCCATCCTTGAGGGCAACCCTCATGGAGTCCTTGAAGCGATGGCAATTGCTGCCTATGCAGTCCATGCAGATAAAGGATATATTTTCATCCGTCCTGATTACACCGTGGCGGTAGAAAATTTGAAAGAAGCAATAAAACAAGCCAGAGAATACGGATTGCTGGGGGAGCACATTCTGGAATCAGAGCTGTCTTTTGACGTAGAATTGCGTTTTGGTGCAGGCGCTTATGTATCAGGAGAAGAGACGGCGATTATCAGCGGATTTGACCTAAGCCGGAGTGAGCCGATGCCGAAACAGCTTTATCCGGCAGTCAGTGGATTGCATTCCAATCCGACCGTCATTAATAATGTAGAGACATTCGCCTATGTTCCTCAGATTGTTTTAGGCTCCGGAAAAATAAAAGCTGATACTAAAATCTTTGCCTTGGGTGGAGCCGTGCAGCATACGGGGCTTGTGGAGGTACCCGTGGGAACCACAATTCATAGACTTATAAACGATATAGGCGGCGGTGCAAAACCTGGGAGAACGTTAAAGGCCATTGTTACAGGAGGTGCATCCGGCAGTTTTATCCCGGTGGAAAAATGGGATTTAGAGCTTGATTATGATGTGTTCCGGGAAAATGGTTTTGTTTTGGGCGGCGGCGGAATTACGGTTCTTGATGATGAAAGCTGTATCGTTAACATGACGCAGAATGCCCTGCGGTTCAGCGTAAAAGAATCCTGTGGAAAATGCTCTGCGTGTAGGCTGGGTACTGCGAAAATGTATGAAATTAT
>JAJBTR010000232.1 GCA_020860745.1 Lachnospiraceae bacterium
GTATATCCATCTCATGTATATCTTAGAAAACTTTCCCAAAAAGTAACCGGGACTCTTTATACACTACTCACAAAGAGCAGACCATAGGTGCTCTTACAACAGCTGGGACATACCAAAAAACAAATAAAACCCGTATCTGCACATTAGCTCCGCTCCCACTGAAAGAGCACCACGCCCGCAATGGCCGCCGCCATACCGATCAGCTTCTGCAAAGACCAGTCTGCTTTCTCCGTCCCAAACAGAGCAAACAGTTCAATCAGATACGCACTGATCATCTGCGCAACCACAATAAACAGAACGGCCTGTGCCGGTCCCATGATATCCATACTTTTGACGACGGTCAGGGTAATAAATGCCCCGATCACGCCTCCGAGCAGGACATACTTCGGGCGAAAATCAAACAGTAACGCGAATGAACTCCGGTCCGCCGCTCCCCAGAAGACCAGGCAGACTGCCAACGCTGTCAGCTGCACCCAGGTATTCGCCACCCAGAGGCTGCTGTGGTCGGTCACGTCCGTGTTAAATACACCCTGCACACTCATCAATACGCCGGAGAGCACGGCAATTAAAATTCCAATCATGGCACACCATCCTTCTTATATGCGCAGAGGTGCGTAAAGGATATGACAGTTGTGCTGTCCGCACCCCTCGCAACGGACAGGAGGCAAAAGCCGCCTCCCTCCCGATTTGCATCAGAATGAGACTTTTCTGCGAAACGCCAATGCGTCTGCTGCCTCTGATGCTACACTGCTAGGATGTACCATATCTATAAAAATTATTCGTAACTGTTCAGTACCAAAATCATTCAGAACAGAGCGAGTACTTTATCGAGTTTTTCAATCATTTCATCCACATGCTGTTTTTCAATAATCAGCGGCGGCACAAAACGAAGGACATTGCTCCCCGCCGTGATAACGATCAGTCCTTCCTCCAACGCTCTCGACGCCACCTGTCCAACCGGAACCTGCAGCTCCAGTCCCTGCATCAGTCCCAGCCCCCGGCGGTCCGTGATAAAGGAATACTTTTCTTTGAGTTCCTCCAGCTTCAGTTCCAGATACAGAGCGATCTCATTGACATGCGCCACAATGCCCTGCTTCTCAAAGATATCAAAGACCGCGCTGACCGCCGCCCCGGCAAGAGGGTTGCCGCCGTAGGTCGTGCCGTGATCCCCCGGCGCCAGGGACTGATCCGCCACTTTCTGCGTCATCAGAAAAGCGCCCACCGGAACGCCGCAGCCCAGGGCTTTTGCCACTGTCATAATATCCGGCTTCACGCCATACTGCTGCCAGGCAAACATAGCGCCGGTCCGTCCCATACCGCACTGGATCTCATCCAGGATCAGCAGGATATCGTTTTCATCACAGAGATCACGGACGCCCTGAAGGAAGGCCGGGTCAGCCGGGTAGATGCCGCCCTCGCCCTGTACGGTCTCCATAATGATGGCGCAGGTTTTCTCCGTAATCTGCTCTTTCACACTCTCCAGATCATTATACTTTGCAAAGCGGATTCCGGGAATCAGAGGCTCAAACGGCTCCTGGTAATGCTTTGTTCCCGTAACCGACAGCGCGCCCAGGCTTCTGCCGTGGAAGGAGTGTTTCATGGCGATGACCTCGTGACCGGCATGACCGTCTCTGCTGTAAGCGTATTTTTTCGCCGCTTTCAGAGCTCCCTCAATCGCCTCAGTTCCGCTGTTGGTAAAAAAGATCCGGTCCATATCGGAAGCTTTCAGCGCTTTCTGCGCCGCGCGCATCGTGGGCACGTTGTAATACAGATTGGACGTGTGAATCAACGTTCCGACCTGCTCCTTTACCGCGCTCTCATACTCCTGATTGCCGTAACCAAGGGCGCAGACCGCGATTCCGGCAGCGAAATCCAGATACTTCTTTCCGTCCGTATCATAGAGATACACGCCCTCTCCCTTTTCCAGCACCACCGGAAAACGGTTGTATGTGTGCAGCAGCGCCTGCTCCGCGCCGTTCATATAATCCTGTTTTGTCATCGCTTTCTCACTCATGATAAAAACGCTCCTCCCTGTCATTTAAAATCGCCGTTCCGATTCCCTTGTTTGTAAAAATTTCAAGCAGCAGGCAATGCGCCAGCCGCCCGTCTAAGATATGTACGCGGGAAACGCCGTTTTTCACCGCGCTGATGCAGTTGTTCAGCTTCGGCAGCATACCGCCCACCACATAACCGCTCTCCAGCAGTTCCTGCGCCTCCGTCACCGTCAGCTCCGAAATCAGTGTGGAAGGATCGTCCGGAACTCTGCGGACTCCCTCGATATCAGTCAGGAACGCCAGCTTTTCCGCATTCACCGCACCGGCGATCGCGCAGGCGGCATCGTCCGCGTTGATGTTATAGGTCTGAAACTGATCGTCCAGGCCGATGGGGCAGACGATGGGGAGAAAATCCTTCTCCAGCAGATCAAACAGTATCTTCGGATCCACTTCCTCGATTTCACCCACAAAACCGATATCCTGACCGTCGGAATATTTTTTCTTTACTTTTAACAGACCGCCGTCCTTGCCGCTGATACTGACCGCCCGGACGCCAAGCCCTTCCACCATGGAAACCAGAGATTTCCCCACTTTACCAAGGACCATCTCCGCAATTTCCATCGTCTCTGCGTCTGTCTTTCGCAGACCGTTGATAAATTCCGGCTGGATACCGGACTTTTCCACCCAGCGGTTGATCTCTTTCCCGCCGCCGTGGACAATGATGGGCTTAAACCCGACCAGCTTTAACAGTGTCACATCCTGAATCACACTCTTTTTTAACTTTTCATCCAGCATGGCGCTGCCGCCGTATTTTACCACAATGATCCGACGGTTAAAACGCTGTATGTAGGGAAGCGCCTCGATCAGCACCTCCGCTTTCGCCTTTAATTCTTCAATCCTGTTGTCTGCCATTTTTTCCTCCTGATTGTCTCCCTGTGTCCCGGTGCAGCCTGCCCTCTACACCATTCTCAATTAGACTTTCTCCATTCGAATTAAGAACGATAATCTGCATTTATCTTCACATAATCGTAACTCAGATCGCATCCCCAGGCCGTCGCCTCCGCGTCGCCCATTTTCATATCTGCGATGATCGTGACCTCCGGCTCCGAGAGGATGCGGGTCGCCTCCTCCTCACTGTAGCTAACCGCAACGCCGTCCCGGAAAATCAGCATTTTCCCGGATGTACTCTCAAAAAACAAATCAATTCTGTCCGGATTAAATCCCACGCCGGAATAACCCAGCGCGCAGAGAATTCTCCCGAAGTTAGCGTCGTGTCCGAAAATCATCGCCTTTACCAGGCTGGAACAGACCACTGACTTACTCAAAGCTTTTGCAGCCTCTTTCGAAGCCGCATGAAGAACTTTCACCTCCAGCAGCGCTGTCGCGCCCTCGCCGTCGCCCGCCATCATTTTTGCAAGCTGTGTGTTGACAAAACGAAGCGCCCGGCAGAATGTCTCATACTCCGCATTTTTTTCCGTGATCTCCTCATTACCGGCCAGACCGTTTGCCAGAAGCAGCACTGTGTCATTGGTGGAAGTATCGCCATCCACAGAAATCATATTGTACGTGTCTGCGATATCCGCGCGCAGTGCCTCCCGCAGCAGTTCCTCTGAGATTGCCAGATCTGTCGTCAGAAACGCCAGCATGGTACACATGTTTGGGTGAATCATGCCAGATCCCTTGCACATGCCGCCCAGAGTCACCGTCTTTCCGCCGGCCTCAAACTGTACAGCTGCTTCCTTTTCATGGGTATCGGTGGTCAGAATCGCCCCTGCGGCCGCATGGCCGGACTCCACGCTCCCGTCAAGCGCCGGAACCATTGCTCTTACACCGGCCCGAAGCCGGTCGACCGGCATCTGCATTCCGATCACTCCTGTGGACGCGACCAGCACCTCATCCGCCAGTACATGGAGGTTCTTTTCCACCTCCTTTGCCGTCTCACGGCAACAGTCAAATCCCTCCTGCCCGGTGCAGGCATTGGCAATTCCGGAATTGACCACCACGGCCTGTGCCCGGCCGATTTCCTCTGTAACGCGCCTGTCCCAGATCACCGGCGCCGCCTTCACCACGTTCGTCGTAAACGTTCCCGCCGCCCGGCACGGCTTTTCACTGTAAATCATCGCCATGTCAGTCCGGTTCTTATACTTAATACCGGCAGATGTTGCTGCGGCCAGAAATCCTTTCGCAGCTGTGACGCCGCCCTGAATTCTTTCCATAACAGTTATCCTCTTCCTTTCCAATTAATTCTCCATATGCTCCGCTTTTAACCCCCTCGGCGAGGTGTGTACGGAACGGACACTCTGCCGTGCCCCGTTTGAAATCATTCCCGTAAACGCCTCACACACCCGTGCATACGAAGCAATCCATTTACTCATTAAATCTTGTGATATTCTCTTCGTTGAGTACAAAATCGTAATAGTTGGCATCCCCGCGCCTGGTCCACCCAAAGCCGTTCCAGAACTGGTTGCCAATCTCGTTTTTCTTAAAAGCAATAAGGCTTACCTTGTTAATCTGTTCTACCTGCAGCGCCCGCATCGCCGCCGTCGCCATCTGCTTGCCGATTCCCCGCCTGCGGTAGCGCTCGTCCACACAGACATGATAAAAACATCCGGTTCTGCCGTCATGTCCGCAGAGAATGGAGCCGATGATTCTGCCATCCAGCTCCGCCACCACGCTGGTCGTGGGATTCCGCAGCAAAAAACGTTCCGTCCCCTCACGGGAATCGTCAATGCTGCGGAGGCCAAACCCCCGGATTGTCTTCCAGAGCGCATAGACAGCATCATAA
>JAJBTR010000185.1 GCA_020860745.1 Lachnospiraceae bacterium
ATAAATATGCTATCGCGTGTTTTAAGCGGAGGTGCCGGGTGCGGTGTGAGAAAGAAATATTTGAGACGGAGGAATAGCAGGAAAGCAATGAAATAGATTTCATTCTGGTGTGGAAATTTTGCGGTGAAACAGGTCATTGGTCAAAAAAACAGGTTGTCTGTCGGGAAATAAACAAAGAGAGCGGAGATCGTGATACAGTGTCGTCAGAACCGGCGGGGTATATCGGTTCTGATGACAGGATTGAGGGAGGTGAAACAGGAGGATACCTGTATGCAGTATCTATACAATTCAGACTTGATCAGACAGGAGGAAGAGAAAAATTGAAAATAAGAAACAGATTGCTTAAAAAAATTGCTGTAACTGCAACAGTATGTTCAGTGGCAGCCGCTATGCTGCCAATATCAGCACTGGCGGAGGAGACTGTTGAAACAGAAGAAACTGTAATTGTTTCCGAGACATCGAAAAGCCTGAAAAGCCAGAGCGGAACAGACGGAAATATCAGCTGGGTGCTGGATGACAGCGGGACGATGACCGTTACAGGAACAGGCGCAATCAGTCTGGACAACGCATGCGATTATCCATGGGAGGACGAGCTTCTTCAAAGTGTCAGCAAACTGGTGATTGGTGAGGGAATTACATCCATCGGGGAAGGGGCATTCTCGGGAGGAGCATACACGTCCGTCACATTACCGGGCACACTGAAAAGTATCGGCGTTTTTGCATTTGAAGATTGTAATAATCTTACGGAAGTGGTAATCCCGGATGGTGTGGAAATCCTGAAACACGGCGCGTTCTGCGGTTGCTCTAATCTGAAGAAGGTTGTTATTCCGGGAAGTGTGAAGACAATCGATGCACGGGCGTTTGATTCCTGTACCAGCCTTTCTGATGTCACCATTGGTGAAGGTGTGGAAACCATTGGGTACTGGGCTTTCTGGGGCTGCGCGATGACGGAAATTACGGTTCCGTCCAGCGTGGAATCACTGGGAGGCAGGGTATTTGAATGCTGCGAAAATCTGACAAGTGTTACTCTTCCGGAGAGTATTACAACGATTCCCGCAGGTCTGTTTGCAGATTGCTCGAGCCTTACTGCGGTGACGATTCCCACCAGTGTGACCAGCGTAGAGTCATATGCATTTATTAACTGTGATAGCCTGAAATCCGTTTCTTTCACAGGAAACTGTCCCGCGTTTGCTGACGACAGTTTTGAAGGTGTGACAACGACCTGTTACTATCCTGCCAGCAACTCCACATGGACAGGGGATAAACTGCAGAATTATGGAGGGAGCGTCACCTGGAAATTAACCGGCAGCAATCTGAACGGCGTCTGCAAGGGAGCGGACGGAAGCTGGTATTACTATATCAACGGTGTGATCCAGGAAAATTACACCGGTTTCCAGTCGAACAGCAACGGCAAGTGGTATATTGAAAACGGCAAGGTTACCTTTGCGAAGAATGGCGTCATTCAGGATACAAACGGCACCATCGCCACAAAAGGGACCTGGTCGTATGTGACCGGCCGGAAGGTCCAGACGGGCTAGACCGGCGTCGCCGATTATGCCAACGCGAACGGCTGGTGGTACATCAAAAACGGCAAGGTTGATTTCTCCGCCAACACGGTGGCAAAAAATAATAACGGCTGGTGGAAAGTGACCGGCGGAAAAGTGGATTTTGGGTTTAATGGAATCGCATCGAATTCCAATGGTTCCTGGGTCATTAAAAATGGTAAAGTCAACTTCAGTTATAATGGCACTTATAAGTACAAAGGAAAAACGTACAGGGTTTCCGGAGGGAAAGTAAAATAAGCTGTGTTTTTGTGCAGCTGCAGAATTCATCCCTTTTTCAGTTGAAAAAAGGGATGAATTCTGTTATTCTGACTACATCACTAACTTTTGGAGAGAAGATATGAAGACTACATTACTGATTATGGCGGCCGGTCTGGGCAGCCGTTTTGGAAAAGGAATCAAGCAGCTGACGCCGGTGGGACCCGGCGGCGAGCTTATCATTGACTATTCGATTCACGATGCGATTGAGGCCGGGTTTGACAGGATTGTTTTTATTATCCGAAAGGATATCGAGGGGGCGTTTAAGGACACGATCGGCGACCGCATTGCGCGCTCCGCAGACTGTGAGGTGGCGTATGCTTTTCAGGAGCTTGACGATCTGCCGGATGGATTTCCGGTTCCGGATGGACGAACAAAGCCCTGGGGGACCGGACAGGCTGTGCTGGCGGCAAAGGAGCTGATCCGGGAGCCGTTCTGCGTGATTAATGCGGATGATTATTATGGAAAAGAGGCTTTCGTGCGGATTCATGATTTCCTGGCGGCGCATGCCGGAGATCAGCACAGGTATTGCATGGCGGGATTTATCCTGGAGAACACGCTCAGCGAGCATGGTTCCGTGACCAGGGGCATCTGCGAGGTGGATGAGAAGAATCATCTCAGGACGGTAAAAGAGACATACAGGATTATAAAGACAGATTCCGGAGCCGGTCTGGAAGATGGCGGAGCAGTGGATGCCGGAGCGCATGTTTCCATGAATATGTGGGGGCTGACGCCGGAGTTTCTGGATATCCTGGAGGCAGGATTTGTGCAGTTTTTACAGAGGGATGATGTGAAAACCGCAGAATATCTCCTGCCTGTCATTATTGATGCGCTGATTCAGAAGGATGCTGTCACAGTGGAGATGCTGGAAACCAGGGATAAGTGGTTCGGCGTCACCTACGCGGAGGATCAGCAGTATGTAAGAGACAGCTTTCAGAAACTGGTGGATGCGGGAGTATACAGCTCGCCGCTTGTCTGAGCCGGGACTGCGGTGAGAAAACTTAGCGGCGAGGAATGTATTTGCTAACTTGCGGCAATTCCTAAGCTAGCGTTTTTTCTTCCGGACAATGTTTTCACCGGTCAGTTTTTCCTGGATATCTTCATTCTGCTTCAGCAGGAATTTCATATATTCCAGGACATGAGGGCGAATGGAGCGGGGGAGCTGGTTGATCAGCTGCAGGATTTCCAGGGATTCCTCGGCGGAATCTGCGTAGTCGCAGAGCAGAGTCCAGGTGTCAAGACCAAAAAAGTCACTGATCGCATCAATCCTTTGCAGAGAGGGAGAGGACTGGTCGGTCAGAAGCTTCTGAATGTAACTGTCGGATGCTCCGATGCGCAGGCTCAGCTGGCGCATGGAAACGGCGTCTTCCTGATTCAGGAGGGCGATCAGGTTATCTCGCAGAATGTCGCTGGTTTTTTGTTTTTGTTGCTCATAGGGAATACCTGTCTTTCGTTTTTATAAATATATATAAAACAGTTTTTCGGGAATGGGAATACTTTTCGACAAAAAATTAATAAAATTTTAATTATACTGAGCCGTAAGGTTGACAAATCAGGGAAAAAGGGTCAAAATGAACACGAAATGGAGGTTCAGGTAAACGAAAGTAAGAAAATGGTATCTTGGTATTCTGGCATCTGTGATGCTGACCTTTGCGGCGGCAGTTCCGGGCCTGGCCGCGGAAACGGATTCGGCCTCAGCGGCAGCATCTGTTACGGAGAGTACTGAGGCTTCCGCGGAAACGATTGAGAATGGACAGCTGCCCGGGGAGGACGACGCGGAAGGCGTTGCATCGGTGAATGCGGGCGATATACAGGAGGCTGCGGAGACGGATCCTGAAGAGGCGGAAACGGAAACAGAAGAGTCCGCCGGATATCAGGCGGATGTGGTTTATGAGGCAAAAACAATAGATCTGACGTATTATACACTGGAAAACTATCCGGTATCTCTTGATGGAGTGGACGCAGGCAGTTATGAGTGGAACAGTTCAAATATGGATGTTGCAACGGTATCCGTTGACGACAGTACTCTCAATATCACTGTAAAGAGTGCCGGTACGGCGACTGTCACCGGAATTTTAAAAGAGGGCAGTTCTTCCGATTACACAGATTATACCATTTCTGTGACAGTTAATAGCGATAGCCTTTACAGCGGAATTTATCAGGATCCGACCGGTGCGACGGCAAATTATTATTATTATCAGAATGGTGTGAAGACCTCAGGATCTGACGATGCGAATGTCATCCAGGGCACGGTTGACGATGTGGCTGCGTGGTGGTACGTCGACGCAGACGGCAAGGTGGATCAGTCTTACGATGGCTTTGGAAAGAATGAAAACGGCTGGTGGTACTTAGAGGATGGTAAGGTAACCTTTGCTAAGAACAGTGTCATCCAGGATACAACGGGTGCCCTTGGAACCGCAGGCACATGGTACTATGTGGTTAAGAGCAAGGTGCAGCAGAATTTCACCGGACTGGCGGATTATTCCAACGAAAATGGCTGGTGGTACATAAAGAACGGAAAAGTCGATTTTTCCGCGAACACGGTGGCGAAGAATAAGAACGGCTGGTATTATGTGACCGGCGGTAAGGTGCAGTTTGATTATACCGGATTCGGGTCAAATTCAAACGGCTGCTGGTACTGTGAAAGCGGCAAGGTAACATTTAAAAAGAACAGCGTGATCCAGGATACGAAAGGTGTGATTGGCTCCAAAGGGATATGGTATTATGTCGTTGGAAGCAAGGTACAGACATCCTATACCGGTGTTGCTGACTATGCCAATGCGAATGGCTGGTGGTATATTAAAAACGGTAAGGTGGATTTTTCGGCTAACACAGTTGCGAAGAATAAGAACGGCTGGTGGTATGTGACCGGCGGCAAGGTACAGTTCGGTTAGACCGGCTTGGCAAATTACTGCAAAGCAAAGGGCTGGTGGTATATCAGGAAGAGC
>JAJBTR010000222.1 GCA_020860745.1 Lachnospiraceae bacterium
CAGGTGCAGCGTGGCCGCTTCCGCCGCATCGCCCTCGGTCCAGGCCAGATACCGACCGTCATCCGATGTTTCGTAATTGCCCTCTGTCAGATCAGAAATCAGGACAGAATCCTCCAGCGTTTCCAGATTAATCCCGTGTACCTGACTGCCTATCACCAGGTAAAACATGCCGGAATCCGAAATATACATCGCCTGGCCAATCTCTTCTTTCATAATCTGATAGGATACCGTGGTCGGGAGAAACAGCTGCTCTTCCACAGTACTCGTCGTGCTGTCATAATGGCATACACTGATACCCACCTCCCCCTCATGCTCCCCGCGGTTCATATATCCGTAGACGATAAAATCCACGCTGCCGCTCTCGCTGGCGCGGATGATCCGGATATCATGTTCGTTATAGTTTTCCCGGACATCCATCTCCCCCTCTGTCCGAAAACTGAACACCTGCGCCAGACGGTTCGTATCCGTATTGTAACTCCAGAGCTCCCCCTGCTGCACAAAACAGACCACCGTGCCCGTCTCATTCGCGATAAAATCCACATCAGCGGAGCGGATACCCAGAATCAGCGTATCGCCGTCAATCGCACTTCCCTCCGACAGGAAAATCTCCTCCACCGTTCGTTCAAAACTCAGCAGATACATCTTTTCCGTCCCATAGCGGACGCGGTAATACTCCTCCACATTGTAATACTCCGCCTCGCCCGACTCATCCGCGGAGGACATGATATAAGTCAGCAAAATTACATTATAGCTGTCATTTAACTCCTTTACAGACGCAGTGGGCTCGGTCACCTCAGCCACTTCCAGATCGCCCCAGCAGGCCCGGGAGAGGCTGTTATTGATTGTCACGGTCTGCAGCGTGCTGTTGTCCGCCGACGCATCCGGCTCCATATAGTTGACCAGTTCGCTCTGGCGGTCTTTATCCATGGTGATCTCATGGAATTCTTTCACAAAAGAAATGCACTCGCCGATATAGCTGTTCTCCTCCTGAATAATCCGGGTATAAAAATACGAGGGTTCACCGGAGGATGTCACCTCAATGATCAACAAGTACTCCTCCCCCTCCGTCAGCAGATTCTGAATGGGCAGCTCCGCCGTCGCCAGATCATCTGTGACAGACAGATTCTCAACCTCCGACTCCTGGACCAGGCGGGTGGTATCCAGACTTCTCACTTCATAGCGGACAGATTCCACCGGGGTGCCGTAAGAATCCACGCTGACAGACAGGGTACCGCCCGACTCCACCGGGGTGATCGTATCCCGGACAGACGCAGCATCCATCTCCGTCGTATATCCGTGGCGCTCATTCACACGCTCCCCTCATTCCAAACGCTACAGCCCCGGAAGCGTAGCCTCCGCCATATCTGTCGTCAGATCCTGCACTTCATGGTTCGTCAGCCTCTCAAACGTAAAAATCCCGGCAATAAATACCAGCACTAAAATAATGGCCTGTTTCCACGGCTTTATCATTCCATTCATCCTCTCGTATACCAGAAATTATTCCTGTTCCATCGCTCATCCCGCCTGCTGCACACTGCGCGGTTCCCGCGGAAAAGAGCATCTGAATTCCCCCTGTATCATAGCATATAGCCTTTTATTTGAAATCGCAACTGTTTTTCACATTAAATTTCTGTGACCAATATCCTCAGTACCAGCGCCGGCATCGGTGATACCGGCAGCGCCGCCGGTACATCTCCTGCATCAGCATCACCTCAATCAGCTGCATAAACAAATCCCCCCGGTCGATCGGCGGGCTCCCGGCCTCCTCGCCGCCCTGCAGCTCACGGTAAATATTTCTGCAGAGCATGCGGAACAGCAGCCGATCCGGGTATTCGTCAAACATCATGCTGCCCTCATGCTCCATCTTGTCGCACTCCCGTTCTACGAAAGCCTGTATTCTTCTTGCATCCTGCGGATACATCTCCTGCAGGCGGCGACAGTCCCGCTCGTACTCTTCCTCATCCAGAAAAGAGTTCCGCATCGGGTATGCCATATAAAACGGGACTTTTTCTCCGCTCCGCCCTCCAAACATGCCGTAATCATATTCCTGTCCGAAATCCATGTTCGTCTCCAAAAAAGTCTTTTCACATAGAATATGCAAAAAGCGCGGGAAAATTTACTTTTTCCCACGCTTTCTCAGTCTCATTCTGTTATTTTGGCCGGATTTCCATCCCCGGTTTATCCGGACTCCCTTTTGCTTCCATTGCTTTTATTTCCGGTTCCCTTTCATCACTACCGCATCTTCAGGCATCCCGCTCCTTTCATCGCTGTCACAGCTTCTGGCATCCGGCTTCCGCCCGCAATCAGGCATTCTCTTCCGCCGACTTCTCACCAGCCGCCGACACATATTCTGCCGCCGGCTTCTCTTCTACAGTCGACACATATCCCGTCACCGGTTTTTCTTCCCCAGTCGGCATATATCCCGTCACCGGCTTCTCTTCCTCAGTTGGCATATATCCCATTATCGGTTTCTCTTCCTCAGTCGGCTCGTCTCCTGTCACCGGCTCATCCTCCGCCGCCGGCTCAGGCTTGTCCTTCTCCCCCATCATGACAGCCATCATATCCATGACACGGTCCAGGGCTCGTTTATTAGACTTATACGACATGGTTCCCGTCTTAATTTCACCGTTCTGCGGCACCGCTTCCACATCAATCCCCCTGGTATACGGGTTGTTCACCTCGATATGGACTTTCATACTGCGCAGCGCTTTCGGCTCTTTCTTTCCTCCGAACAGTCCGCCGAAGAACCCCTTTTTCTCCTCTTCCTCCACCGGCTCATTGTTTTCCAGATAAACCGCGCTGACTACTTCATCAAAATTAAGAATCGGCGGATTTTTATCCTTTTTATTCCGGGTGCAGTACCAGATCCGCTGTGATTCATCCGCACAGATCAGGGAAGAACCGATTCTCTCGTCCCAGGTATTTACAAACCGATCCACCCGGTCCTGGTTAACCCGCCGGTAATCCAGATGTCTGCTGATATCCTCCGGCGTCTGCTCCGCGATCATCGCCGCATCCATATTAATCTGCGCGCTGCAGGTCTGACAGAGCGGAACATTATCCTTAATCTTGATAATCACATCTCCCTTTATCTTCTTCCCGCAAACCGGGCAGACTTCCTTTTTTGTAAAAAAACCCATCCTGCACCTCCCGCTTTCTTTTGGACTTTAATTATATTTTACTCCCGGTGTTTCCTTAATGCAAGAATTCCCGAAAAATTTCTGATTAAATTCCGATTCGCGCGCAAAAACGCGCCAAATAACAGGAGATTTCCTCTTGAAATCCGCTATATTCTATAGTATATTCTCTCTTATCGGAAAAAATCAACGGAAGGAAAGAAACCGATGAACGAAAAAAAGATATTTTACCGCGCCCTCTTTGCGCTGGTACTCCCCATCACCATACAGAATTTTCTGACAAGCGCCGTGAATTTTGCGGATGTTTTTATGCTGGGGTTTGTGGGACAGGACGACCTGTCGGCTGTCTCTCTGGCCAACCAGTACCAGTTTATCCTGACCGGACTCTTTTTCGGCATTTCCTCCGGTATCACGATGCTCTGCTCACAGTATTGGGGCAAAAAAGATATGAAGGCAATCCAGACTGTCATGGGCATCGCCCTGAAAATCAGCATGTCCGTCACCGCGGTCATCGCTGGCCTGGCTCTGCTGATCCCGAAGCAGCTGATGCTGGTTTACACCAACGACATAACGCTTGTCAACATCGGCGTGACCTATCTGCAGATCATCGGTGTCTCTTACTTTATCCAGAGTTTTTCCACCGTATATGAGAGTACGCTTCGAAGCGTAGAGCGCGCGCGGACCAGCACCATGATATCCGGATTTGCGCTGGTCCTGAATGTATTTTTAAACGCCGTGTTTATCTTCGGCCTTTTCGACGCGCCAAAGCTGGGTGTCCTGGGTGTAGCCGTCGCCACCCTGATTGCACGAATCGTAGAGTGTGCCCTCTGCATGGGCGACCTGCTCTCCGGAAAAATATTCCGCCCGAACTTCCGGATACTTTTCGGGAGAAACCCTCTTCTGTTTAAGGATTTCCTGAGCTACTCGTTGCCGGCCCTGGCCAATGATATCCTGTGGACGCTGGCCTTTTCCAGCTACTCCATCATCCTCGGACATTTGAGTTCTGATGTGGTGGCGGCCAATGCTATCGCCATCAATGTCCGCGACCTCTGCACCGTCCTCTGTTTCGGCCTCTCCGGCGGTGGCTCCGTCCTTTTGGGAAAGACCATCGGCGAGAAGCGCATGAAAGACGCGGAAATCATGGCGGGACGGCTCTGCCGCGTTACATTCCTGATTGGGCTTGCAACCGCCGGCGTCGTCCTGGCGGTCACGCCGCTGATCCCGTATCTCTTTGAATTGACAGACGCCGCTGCACGCTATCTGCGGCTCATGCTGCTGATCAGTTCCTACTATGTCATCGGCCAGGCCATGAACACCCTGCTGATCGCCGGTATCTTCCGGGCAGGCGGGAACTCCCGCTTCGGCCTGATCTGCGACACCGTGACCATGTGGTGCATCTCCGTGCCCCTCGGATTCCTGAGCGCCTTTGTATTCAACGCTCCTCCCATGGCGGTGTACTTCATCCTCTGCCTGGATGAATTCTGGAAAGTGCCTGTCGTGATCCGGCATTATAAGAGCAAAAAGTGGCTGCGGGATATTACACGGGATTTCTCATAAGTAAAACCCAAAATTATACATGCTCTCTGTTAATTCATTTATTTTTCACTCTATTGAGTTG
>JAJBTR010000369.1:0-322 GCA_020860745.1 Lachnospiraceae bacterium
CTTTCGTATCATCTGCTTCGATTATATCAGAACTATTATTATTTGCAACGCTCTTTTGGTACTAACAATGGAGTTGTATCAGGAACGGATGAAAGCCCCTAGAGAGCCCCTGCATTTTTCCGCAAACACCTCTGCACATACGATCAAAACGTTCATTGTGAAGATATTTTGATACGGATTTGAAAAATATGTGAAGCATCAACCGTAATTATGAAAAATATTATTGTTCAAGGCTGTTCGGATCCAACAAAAAATCAAAAACACTCATTACCAGAACCCCATCATCGTTATAATATGGCGCAGGTGTTTCTTTGGTTATAAT
>JAJBTR010000369.1:332-4741 GCA_020860745.1 Lachnospiraceae bacterium
AAACCGTCTCCCGTCAGCATAAGTGAGCGTTGCTCCTGTTCCATCTTTGCATGATCGGGTATTGCGTATGCCGACTGAATATAGAAACGTTTGGAACCTTTATTGCACACAAAATCAATTTCTAACTGCTTACGGATACGGTTGCCAGTAGAGTCTGTAGTATTTTGAACAATCACACCAACATCGACATTGAAACCACGAATTTTCAGCTCATTAAAGATAATGTTTTCCATGGTATGAGTTTCTTCTAACTGGCGAAAGTTTAATCTGGCATTGCGAAGTCCCATATCAGTAAAATAATATTTCACCGGAGTATCAATGTACTTTCGCCCTTTAATATCGTAACGAATGGCACGGTCAATCAGAAAGGAATCGCACAAGTAATTAATATAGTTTCCAATCGTTGTTTTGCTGATGGTTTTCTGTTTGACGCTCCTGAATGTTGCAGACAGTTTCGATGGATTCGTTAGTGAACCAATCCCAGAAGATAAAATGTTTAGTAAATCTTCCAGCTCTGCGCGGTTTCGGATTTTATGCCGGCCCACTATATCTGAGATATAGGTTTCTTCAAACAGCGATTTGAGAAACTGAATCTTTTCCTCCGGAGTTTGGAACCGAAGAACAAGAGGCAGACCACCGTAGAACATATATTCATTCCATCCATCCTGTTTACTGCTCGGGTAAACGGACATAAACTCAGAAAAACTAAGCGGATACATATGAACTTCATCGCCCCGGCCACGGAACTCTGTAATAACGTCTTTGGAAAGGAAGCGGGCATTACTGCCGGTGACATACACATCTACATTTTCCATCCGGATAAGGCTGTTTAAAACGGATTCAAATTCCTCCAGCAGTTGTACCTCATCAAGAAGCACATAGTACATTTCATTGTCAGTAAACTGTTCTTTAAGATATGGCATCAAAACATACGGATCCTGATACCGCTTATTTTCAAATGAATCAAAGGCAATTTCTATGATGTGTTTTCTATCTATTCCCTCTTCCAGAAGATAAGTTTTGAATAGATTAAATAACAGAAATGATTTTCCACAGCGACGAACACCGGTAATTACTTTGATAAGACCGTTATGTTTTTTGCTGATAAGCTTATTTAAATAGAAATCTCTCTTAATAATCATATGCAAGCCTCCTATTGGACTTTTTTGCAGGTTCGTACATTTTTGTCCAGTAGAATTATATCCGAATTTTATTGTTTTTACAACTGTATATTGGACTTTTTTGCGTCACAGCGCATTTTTGTTCAGTAAGATTCATCCGACCAGTTCATAAGGATGCCCCAAATGTCTTTTCCCGAATCTCCTGCCAATATCATGAAGCAATCCTACGATATATGCTCTATCCGCATCCATGCCAGTTTGTTTTGCAATACACTGTGCAACAATGTGCTTTCGCACTTCCTTTGAGATGGTAGTACAGTCCTTTTCGAGGAGAGCGCCGATAGACTTAAAAGAGGAACCCCTATCAAGCTCCTGTTGAATGGTGGCTCTTGCTTCCAAATTCATATGCTTATTATTGCTCATAGTTTGAATCCTCCATATCCGCCGGAATGGAGGCAGCCATATTTGTAGGCGATAAGTATAAACGATTTTTCTGAAGAAGAAAATTCCACCTGATGAATAATAGTTATTTGGAAAGACTTAATTCCACCCCAAGGTGGAATTTGAGATTGCAAGCGAGAATTGCGCATAAAGTGTAATTTGTACTATGGACATCCATTCCGATTTTTAGTATTCTGTACATATGAGTGGCCTCCTTTGTATGCGGTAATCCCTGTTACCTTTGTTTTTTCCAAACTCCAGTATACAGGTAAATCCACGTTGTTACAAATGTGAGGTCACTTCATATTATCTTATCACTGTACGGGCATTCGCCCTATATCAATAATTCTGACCATTCAGAACATTCAGAATACAACCCGTCGTTTTTCTCTTCCAACGCCTTGATTGTTTCATAGGCAAATTCACAAAACGGTGTGGCCACATGGTATTGTTTCCCGATGCGGATCAATGTCCCGGCAAACATCTCAATCTCTGTATGTCGGCCTGCCTCCAGATCCTGGAGCGTGGAATATTTGGAAGACGGCAGTGACGGACACTTTATCTTTTCAATTTCTGAAAGTTCACTGATATCAATGCCCCGTGCAGCAGCCACCCGGCATACCTCATCCCGCAAGTGCCAGCGAAGATTTGCCATATGCTCACTGACGCCAAATGCCCCAACCGGGCATCCGACGATCGCCTGCGGTAAATTCATGCTCACATTAAATGCCATCTTTTTCCAGATTTCCTGCACAATGTCATGGCACACACAATAATGGATTTCCGAATTTTCGAAAAGATCCGTCAACGCATCAATTCGACCGCTTATTGTTCCATCCTTCTCGCCAAAAAACACTCCCGGCGTCCGCTCCGGAGCGAAAGTAATCCGGTTACCCTTTCTCTGGGAAGCGATCTGCATCAGAGAATATACCATATGTTCCTCACCAATAATCTTCCCGACAATCGCCTCACTGTCCACTCCATTGAGCAGCGTCATCACAATCGTATGATCATCCGCAATTTTTTTGATCTCTTCCAACGAATGAAGCAGGGCATCATATTTCATTGCAATCAGAAGCAGGTCAACCCCTTTTGCCTCTATCGGGGTTCGCAAATGTAATGAAAAGCACTTATCATTAATATGTATACCGTCCCGCTGATAGCGTTCCCTGCGCTCTCCGTCCGCAATTACCCAAAGATTTTCCCCCAGTTTTTCTGAAAGTCCCCATATAAAATATGAACCCACGGCACCGCTGCCCATAACGGCGACCGTTTTGATTTTCCTCATAATTGGTTCCGCACTCATAATATCCTGTCGTTCACTTTCTGTATTTACTCTGCAGTGTTCTCACCGCAAAACCCGCTCCAGCTGTTTTTCCGTTGCTGATGAAAAATTATTGCGCACCTGCTCATATATCTTCCGCCGGCATTCCTCCGGATCTTCCCTGTAGCAGGACGATACCATCCCATATCCCCAGACATCCTCCGGCCTGGAATAGATGCACACCGGCATCCCATACTCGCCGCCCCATTTATTCACTTTTCGCCTGAAATCCTTAATGGTCAGATAGGTCTGCATCTGCAGGTCAGCAATCACACCATCGAAATTCTTCTCTTTGCCTTTCCCGAACCTGGCGTCTTTCTTTAACTGCACGCCCATAAAGTCGCCGCCGTCCGCAAAGCAGTCCATAATCTTCTTGCTGCGGATACCCGCCAGCTCATCTTCCCACCGGGCGTCAAAATCATAGCCGTCCCTGCGGTAATTCGCAAACGCCGGGAACCATGACAGGCTGACAAAACCGGATTTCTTCCCGAAAAATTTGCCGTATGCCACTTCCCCGCTCCGGGCGATGATCTCGCGCCAGATCCACGGATCCTCCGCCGGGTTTCCACTCCACCAGAACGGGCCAAAGGTATGTTCCTCCACAGAAAACCCTTCGATCTCATTTTTAAAAAGGGGAAGGAACCCGATCTCATTGATCCAGTTGATCAGCTCCCGCCACGAACGGATGCGCAGGGGATCATCCCATTCCAGTCCGTACATAATCCATTCACCAGTCTCTTTTGCCATATCGCTATCCTGTCTTCCGCTTTCAGTTGCTCTTTAAAAGCTCCAGCATCTGCGCCGGGTTTTCCGCCGCCTTGACCTTATCCGATGCATAGATGATCACGCCATCCTCATCGATCAGGTATGTCGTACGCACTACGCCCATGCTGACTTTCCCGTAATTCTTCTTTTCTTTCCAGACATCGTAAGCTTCAATGCAGCTCCTCTCCGTATCTGAAAGCAACACAAAAGGCAGGTTGTACTTCGTCTCAAAATTCTTATGTGATTTCACACTGTCCTTGCTCACGCCGATCACAACTGCATTCAGTTCCTCAAACTGATGGTTTCTTTCACCGAAACCGCAGGCCTGCTTCGTGCAGCCCGGCGTATTATCTCTGGGATAAAAATACAGGACAATTTTCTTCCCCCGGTATTCTTCCAAAGTATGGATTGTTCCGTTCTGATCCGGCAATGAAAAATCCGGTGCTTTTGTTTCTACTGCTAACATTTACAAATCCTCCAATCCAAGGTTCTTACTGTAATGCGAAAGATAGAAAAGTCATTCTCTGTGCTGTGAAATCCATGTTCAGATTCTGCGCTACACGCTTTATCACTAAGTTCAAAAATACTTCACTAAGTGATAAATGCGTCATTTGCACCCATTAAATCATGAATCTGTGATTCATGATCGCATTTCGCTGTTCATCAATCGTGCAAGCATGTTGACTCACTTTCGCTTATTATATCTTAACTTCCATACTCTTTCAATTAAAAATCCACCATATCAACCTTATGAATGC
>JAJBTR010000362.1 GCA_020860745.1 Lachnospiraceae bacterium
TATTATACGGATGATTTTATTTTTTACTCTTTTATTGTCCGTTTGTCTCATTATTTCATACGGACGATTTCAACACGTAGCCTGTTTTCGTCCGTTTGCTTCACTATTTCCTACGGACAATTTTAACACGCGGCCTGCTCTCGTCCGTTACAGCGCAAAATCACATATAAATATTAAATATATTGTATATATTCTGGTCGGCAATTATAAGTAACACCTTCACAGTGTTTCAAAAACAACTAAAACACATTATTTAACGATATCCTGACAACACGAGACCAAATCCCTTTTTAATGATATCCTGGTAACACAAGACCAAAGCCTTTTTTAACGATATCCTGGCAGCACGAGACCAAATCCCTTTTTTAACGATATCCTGGCAGCACAAAACCAAATCTCTTTTTCAATTAATACCCATATACATCATAAATCTCATCCGTATACTCCCCGGGCTTTTGATACACCACCAGCGGCCGCTCCACCGTCATCCCGGTCCGCCCGCCACGCAGGCCCTCGATCAGAACCATATTCGGCTCCCGGTCAACATAAGGGTGTACCAGCCGCATCCGCTTGGGTTCAATCCGGTACTGCACCATCAATGTAAAAATCTCCGCCAGCCGGAACGGACGGTGTACCATAAAAAACCTCCCGCCCGGCACCAGCAGCTTCGACGCTTCCCTGACCACATCCTCCAGGCTGCACAGGATCTCATGGCGAGCGATATATTTCGCCTCATCCCGGTTGATGATGCCGCGGCCGGCCGACAGATACGGCGGATTTGAGGTGACAACGTCAAAAGAGGATGCCCCAAAAATCTTTGAGGCATCCCTGATATCACCCTCTACAATGCGGATTTTCTCCTCCAGGTGGTTGAGCGCGACACTCCGCCGCGCCAGATCAGCGCTGTACGGCTGAATCTCCAGCCCGATAAAATGCCGTCCCTCCGTCTTCGCTTCCAGAAGAATCGGAATGATTCCGTTGCCGCACCCCAGGTCCAGGCAGTTCGCCCCGGTCCTGACATTCGCAAACCCGGACAACAATACCGCGTCCATGCCGAAGCAGAACTTCTGCGGGTTCTGAATTATCTTATATCCATTCCGTTGGAGATCGTCCACACGCTCCCCCGTCAGCAGATCAGTCATCATCCAGCTTTGACTTTCCTCCCTTATCCTCCAGGGCGGAGAATTTCTTTTTTTCCTCTTTGCTGACCCGATCCTGGTCTTTCCGGCGCCGCCCGCGGAACTTCAGCTGGCTGACGTGATACTCCCGGCTCTCTTTTTCCTCCCCGGTATTCACCGTCACCTTTACCATCTGGCGCAACACACTGACGCCGGTAACCTCTCCCTTCAGGCCGTCTGCCGTCGTCACCCGTTCTCCCATCCGCGGAAGCCGGCTGTTCAGATACTCATACGTATCCTGCTCATTCTTCAGGCAGCACATCAGCCGCCCGCAGGAACCGGAGATCTTCGTTGGATTCAGGGACAGATTCTGCTCCTTCGCCATCTTGATGGAAACCGGCGCGAACTCGGACAAAAAAGTGTGGCAGCACAGCGGTCGTCCGCAGATGCCGACGCCGCCGAGAATCTTCGTCTCGTCCCGGTCGCCGATCTGCCGCAGCTCAATCCTGGTGCGAAAAACGCCGGCCAGATCTTTTACGAGGTTCCGGAAATCAATCCGCCCATCCGCCGTGAAATAGAAAAGCAACTTATTATTGTCAAAAGTGTACTCCGCCTGCACCAGCTTCATCGCCAGTCCATGCTTTTCAATCTTCTCCTGACAGATCAGATAGGCTTCCCTCTCGCGTACCCGGTTGCGCTCTTCCCTTCGGTCATCCTCCGGCGTCGCCATGCGGATCACTGCCTTCAACGGCTTTACCACTTCCTCATCCGTTACCTCCTTCGGCGGCAGGATCACCGTGCCGTACTCAATCCCCCGCGCTGTCTCCACGATCACATGGCTCCCCCGCTCCATCGGAAGATCTTTCGGATCGAAATAATATATTTTGCCCGCTTGCCGAAAGCGGACACCGACTATTTTTATCATATACATCTCCATTCCGCCGCTCATTCTCCCGCGGCAAAAATCAGTACTGTAATTATTCAGAGCCAAGCTCGAAAATACTTCACATTTCCTCTTTGATATCCATCATCAGCAGTTCCAGCGTCAGCGGGAAATTCACATTCGCCCGGATACGCCGGTCCGCCGTCTCAATCGCCTGCAGCACCCGGTTCGCGCCCGCATAGGAAATTCGCCCGCTCACCTGCCTGATGATATGCGCCTGCCTCTGAAAAATCAGCCCCTGCGACGAAGCCTGCGACTTATATAATAACACATCCCGGTAGAAAAGCAAAAGCAAATCCAGGAAATCCGGCGCGTTTTCTTTTTGATCAATCAAAAACTGCAGTTCCTGCATCAGATCACAGACCGGAATGCTGTCCAAACGGCGCAGCAGCTGCACGGTTTGATCCTTCAATTCATTAAACTGCTCCGATGAGGCCAGAAGCAAAGCCCGCCCCACATTTCCCTGGGCAAACGCCACGCTTAAGTCCGCCTGATAGTCCGGCACCTGGCAGCACCGCATCAGAAACGCCCGGATCCGCTCATCCGAAACCGCCCGCAGGCTCAGCGTCACACAGCGGGAACGGATCGTCGGCAGAAAAGCATCCGCGTTGGTTGTAAGGAGCAAAATCACTGCATAGGACGGCGGCTCCTCCACGGTTTTCAGCAGCGCATTCTGCGCCTGAACGTTCATTTTTTCTGCCTCGTCCACAATATAAATCTTGTACCTGCTGCTATATGGTTTTAAAACGATATCTCCGTTGATCTGCCGGCGGATGTCATCCACCGAGATACCGGTCTTCTCATGCGTCACGTAAATGATATCCGGCTGGTTTTTCCCCGCAGCCTGTTTGCAGGAATGACACTCCAGACAGGGTTCGGTCATGGCCGCGCGGGCTTTCGCCGCCTCCGAAACGCCGGAACTGACCGCCGCCGGCATCTCAAACAGCGTCATCTGTTCCGTCTCTTCCTCATCCGAAAACTCCCGCTGCACAGTCTCACACTGCAGCGTCATGGCAAACGCCTCCGCCAGCATCCGCTTCCCGGCATGGTCCGGCCCGTCAAAAATATAGGCGTGAGAAACCTTGTCCAGTGCGATGGCATTTTTCAAATGTGCGATGATCTGTTCATGGCCGACGATGTCCTGAAATCCTGCCATCCGGCTGCTCCTTTCCCATATCATGATGGCTTTCTGCATATAAATTTAGATTTTATATGCAGAAAAAGTTTATTATCTGCATAGACCATGTAAAAAAATAAATCCGCGTTTTTTATTCCGTCAGAATTCTCTGATCTGCCCGAATCTGCGCAATATATGCAGCGACATCCTCCAGAATCTGCTCTTTCTCCCGGTTCTCAAAGCTGTTACACCCGATTACTTCTTCTTTGTTTTTAAGACAAATACTCCTGTCCGCACTCTGTAAATCGGTCGAAAAGGCGTTTATACACGCACTTTGCAAATCCTCCCGGGAAGCATCTGCAATGCACAAATTCCTTTCAAGATCAACCTCTGTTCCCGCCTTATCCGGATTCTCCTCAGGGAAAAGATTCACTCCCGCTTTCCTCAGATTCTCCTCCGAGAAATCCCTCTCATCCGCCAGAAATCTCCGGCACATCTCCGCGTACTTCGGCTGCCCCTGCTTGCTCTCACGCTTCAGGGCCCGCGCCAGGCGCTCCCCGTCATCCACCCAGATGTAGACCGGGCAGACAGCGTCCGCACCAAAATACTCCCGCAGCTTCACACAGGATTCCGGCGTCCCGATCATCAGATAATCCTGCCGGGACAGGTCAATCTGCCCGTCGTCCGCAGTAAAATACTTCCAGACTCCGTGCACGGTATCATAGGCGCGCATCTCAATCACTTTTCCGGCGCGTTCCATCGCCTCCGCTTCCTCATCGGAACAGAAAAAATAGGTCAGGCCCTCAACCTCCCCGCTCCGGATCGGGCGGGTCGTATACGGAACGACATGCTGCAGCTGCAGATCCTCCCGTGCAATCAGATTTTTATATACAAAGTCCTTGCCGGACGCACTCTTGCCCATCAGGCAGAAAATTTTCCCCATGCTCCTCATACCTCCCTGCTTATCATAGGGCGCCTCCCTGCTTTCTGTTATTATCGTACCAGAGTGCAGAAATGTAAAGTAAGTTCGATACTATTAGACTTATTTTCCATTTCTTGCCTTAATTATCCCTGTTAAAAACATAATAAAGTATATGGGAAGATAAGTTATCTTCCCCCTCATTTCTATTTCTCTCGCGTTGGAAAGAACAACCGCCTTTTTTATGTGATAATCCTCATTTTCCGCAAAAGTACTCAACGCACTGTGTACCGTATAATCTTTCCCTGATTTCACCTCAATCGGCACCACAGAAAGACTGTCATAATCGTCAATCAGGTAATCCACCTCACCCTTGCTGCGATTGTCATAGTAAAACAGACGGTAACCATGTGCAGTCAGCTCGCTCGCCACAACGCTTTCATAGACAGATCCCAGATTGATGCTTTTTTCATCATCCAGAATTGCCCGGATATTATTCTCATACAGGATACCGGAAAGGATACCGACATCATTGAGATACAACTTTAACAGATTTTTTCCGCTGGATTCCAAAAGCGGAAAAACCGGCGTGGAAACAGCCCTTACCTGCAATGCGATTCCCGCACCCACCAGATAATCAA
>JAJBTR010000262.1 GCA_020860745.1 Lachnospiraceae bacterium
ATTTCTGCCCATAAGAAGCGATTATCTTCAAGTTGTAGAAAGTATAGCAAAATGCGTCAGACTTGTAAATTGAAATGGTATCTACTTCTTTTAAGATACTTAATATTTAGTATTTCAGGAGCAGACCAGATTTTCTCGGGATTCGGACTTTTCTTACTTTGTGTCGGATTTCAGATAAAGAAAAGCGGAACTGCGTAATCTGCTCCGCTTTTTTGCTGACATATTATTACTGCGCTTTGTGCTCCTGCATTTCTTTCATCGCTGCAATGGTACCTCCGTCATACAGAATGTCCACTCCAGTCAGATAACTTGCATCGTTGCTGACGATAAATGCCATCATCTTTGCAATCTCCGCCGGATCGCCTACCCGGCCGAGCGCACCCATCAGGGCATATTTTGCTGCGCTGTCTCCTTCTGTCTTGCCCAACGGAGTGTCAAATGTTCCCGGAGAGATGGAGACAACGCGGATTCCCTTTTTGCCAGCCTGTAACGATATTTTTTCCGTATACCATTTTGCAAAGTTTTTGGAAAGGGAATACGCGAATCCCGCAGCCTGATCGTTGGGCATGCTGTCGAACATCTGTTTTGCACCTGCCATAAAAGCGGACGTGTCCGTCAGGGAGAGTTGATATAATGCGGTGGGCACGTGGGTGTCCGGAAGCATATAGGCAGACATGGAAGTGACATTCAGGATACATCCGCCCTGTTCCATGATTGGCAGAAACGCTTCATCCATGATGATGGTGCCGAGCGCGTTGATTTTAAAAATACTCATTGAGTCCGTCATGTGGGGAGAGACCCCCGCCGCGTGGATTACAGTCTTTACCTGCCCGAGGGAGGCGGCGTAAACCGCGAGGTTTTTGACGGAGTCCCGGTCACTGATATCTGCCGGATATGCTTCCGCGCTTAAGCCGCAGTCATGCAGCTGCCCCAGGGCGTCATCCAGTTTGGCGACAGTACGTCCGACCAGGATGATATGGCTTTCTTTTGTCATAAGCTTTGCTGTCTCCAGTCCCATGCCGCTTCCGCCGCCGGTAATTACAATAACATTCTTTTTCATATTTTCTGATGTTCCTTTCCTTGCTATGCTAATTCTGCTATATAACCGTTTGTATAAAGTGTATTTTACCCGGAAAGTCTGGTTTCATGGAAAATCACACGCATCCGTATGCTGAAAAAAGGTCTTTCCCATAGATATGGAAAAAGCGGAGCTGCTGCGAACAGCCCCGCCTTTCCGCAGATAAACCATCAGAATTTTTCCATGGCATCCGTGAATTTTTCCAGTTCAGCCGCATCCATATGATAACCGTGCTTGTCTTCCGGATATGCGCCGGTGCGCACATCATTCGCCCATGCAGAATATGCACCTACCGCAAATTTGAAGAAATCAGCGTAGGATTTCGCATGGGAAACCGGAGAAGGCATCATGTTAAATGTGTCAAAGTCGACCATCTCACAGCCATCCGCAGCTCCGCCGGCCGCAATGGAGATGACAGGTACGCGCAGTTTTTTTGCAATTGCGTTGGTCACTTCGATGGGGGTGAGCTCGATTGTCATTGCTTTCATACCATTTTCCTGGTACTCATAGGCCATTTTAAACACGCGCATCGCCTCCTCAGCGGTTTTCCCAAGGCGTTTATAGCCGCCGGAACCATCTGTCTGCCAGCCAGAGAGCGCTCCCACATGCCCGAATACGACCAGATAGTTATCCGACATGAATTTCAGGGTTTCGTTATTGATGCCCATGGGAAGGAGGGAATTTGCACCTTCTGCCATGTAAATGGAACCCTTTTCAAGCGCTTTTTCCTTAGAAGAATAGGTGGGCGTCTGCATATAGAAGTTGATATGGATGTACTGCGCTGCGCTGCGAATCTCGCGAATCCACCAGGCTGAATTTGCGATTCTCATCTCAATGTTTTCCCCGGGAACAGTCAGACGAAGGATGTCGCAGTTAGCCATATCTGCAGCCATTGCAAAGTATTTGTCTCTGTCAGCCGGACACACCTGAACCAGTTTTTTGCCCTCGTTTTTGCATTTCTGCAGATATTGAATTGATTTGCGGCCTTTCTTCATCAAAGAGGCTTTTACGTTTTTGTCTTCTGCGTTCACTTCCACGTTGTTTGTTTTTTCTTCTGCCATAATTTGACTCCTTTCTACTTGTTTAAAATTTAGTTATTTATCCGCATTGCGGTGAAATATGATGGGGTGTGTTTAGTTTGCTCCGGCCTGTTCGGCGGCAGCAATTTCTTCCTTGCTGAAGCGGAAACCGATGATTGCGCAGATCAGGCTGATTGTGGCGAACACAAAACCTGTCGCGAACGCCCGGGTATAATCGTTGGAAGATCCCAGTACAACTCCGACAACAGAACCAAAAATAACAGAACCGCCAGTCGCACCGAAATTATAAAGTGCCGCTCCGGAGGGAACATCCTCTCTTGGGGTATTGCTCTGCCAGAACGCTGAGAAGGTAGATTGTGCCACTACGGAGGTGAAGCCGCCGATAGCCGTAGCGATGTAGATTACAATCATACCCAGCGGTATGGAAGATCCGATTACAACGAGATCTCCGCCGGCAGCTGTTCCTGTAAATTTCAGGCAGTACAGGATGCCGGTTGCCGCCATGGCTGCAACCATGGAGAGAATGCCGAATATCCGGAACCGTTTGATAAATTTTCTTCCTATATAAGCGCCCAGGAAAAATCCTAAAATCAGGATCACGATTTGCTGTGCCGTGGTCGCAGTTCCATTGAACAGTGTAGTTGCAGGAAACTCTGAAAAATTCATCCGTATCCACATGACGCAGTAAGAACCGGAACAGGTAGAGTAAGCTGCGGCGACCAGGGAACCGATGAAGGCGAAGGTCAGCCGCTTGTTGCGGAACATCTTGATCGGAACTGCGGGGTTGCTGATGGAAAGCTCCCGACGGATCATCCATGCAATGCAGATTACTGTCACTGCCAGCAATACCAGAGATACGGCGCTGGCCCAGGCAAACATCTTGCCGCCCAGATTCATCCAGAGCACCATGCAGGTCAGACCGACGACGGTCAGTATCAGACCGGGGAAATCAAACCCTTTGGATGCTCCCGGCGTTTTGTTGTTCGGACAGTGCGGCAGTACCATCAGAAAACCGATGACTGCCAGCGGTAAGTTGGCGATATAGGCCAGCTTTCCCACAATGCCTCCTGCCGAGTACATGGCGCTGATAAGAATCGGCCCGCAAATCGCGCCGATTGCGTTGGCCACTGCGATATATCCGAAAAATTTGGCTCGTTCATGTGCCTGCACAGCCATCGGCATCAGCACATATGCGCAGGAAATATAGAATCCGCCGCCGATGGATTGCAGGAGATATGACAGCCCGTAAGGTACCCATGTGGCTGTGAACATCATCAGAATTCTACCGACCAGCTGGATGATAATGCCGATTACAATCATGTTTCGCTGTCCCAGGATGGCGGTTAGCTTACCGACGATCGGCAGGATTAGCAGCATTCCCAGTGTGCCGAATGCTGAGATGAGAACATAATATTGACTGGCTTCCATTTTGGTGACTTCAGCTGACAGACAGACTGCGGTTCCGTAATTTGCGAATTGCATTCCCACGCAGAGAACAAGTACGCCGATGATAAAGACCCAGTTTTTCTTATTTATGGTATCTTTTCCCATTACATTTTCCCCTCCTTCTTTCCCTTGTATGTTTTCTCTTGTTTGTTGCTGCAAATTTCACTTTTTATCACAGCAGAAATGCTTTTTGGAACAATGTAGCACGCATATTCACATTTTCCGGGATTGAAACGTGATAATTGCAGCACTGTATTTCCTTAGTCTGGTGATAAAATTATCCCAGGCAGACACCGCCGTCAATCACGATACTTGCGCTGGTTACAAAACTGGACTCATCGCTTCCCAGGTAGACGGCCAGCGGTGCAATCTGATCCGGCATGGCGTATTTCTGAATCGTCCACTCTGAACAGTGGGCATTATATCCGGTACCGTGGTGGACTGCGGTTCCTTTCGGGTCGCGGGTTCCTGCGGACTCTGTGATGTTCGTGACAATCGGTCCGGGGAGAATGGCGTTGCAGCGGATGCCCTGTCTGGCATACTCATAGGAGATGCTCTTCATCAGTGCATTGGCACCTGCCTTGGATGCGGTGTAGGCTACTCCGCCGGTAGAACTCTCAATTGCCGCGTTGGATGTGATCATCACGATCACGCCCTTGATTTCATTTTTCAGGAAATACTGAATTGCAGCGCGCGTCATATACATTGAGCCGGTAAGATTTACATTGATCTGGCGCTGCCAGATATCATCTGTCATGTCCTCCAGCATGGTCCAGTTATCCGTGATACCTGCGTTATGTGAAAGCAGATTGCAACTGCCAAATGCGTCTGCGCATGCAGCCACGGCATTTTCACAGTCTTCCGCGTTCGTTACGTCACATTTCATAATCTGAAGGCAATCTGATAAACCCATTGCCTCGACTTCCTGCTGCAGTTCCCCCAAACGCTCCGTATTCAGATCGCAGGCCAACACTTTTGCTTTTTCTTTCAGATATGCCAACGCGATCGCTTTCCCCATACCGGAAGCGGCTCCGGTTACTACAGCAATCTTTCCATTCATACGATTTGCCATTACTTTTCCTCCTCCTTGTTTATAAAAAATGCATTTATACAAAAAGCACAAAATAAAACATAAAATACAATAC
>JAJBTR010000207.1 GCA_020860745.1 Lachnospiraceae bacterium
TTTAAACACAGGACGTTGGAAGAGAGAACTGCAGAATATAACGGTGAACTGAATCTCAGTGATGAGATATCATGGGGAGAGCCGGTGGGAAGAGAGGCGTGGTGACTTTTGTTTGAAATATTGCAGGGCGATATCCTGTCTGTTGAAAAAATTCCTTTTCCTGTTTTGGTTGTCAGCAAAAATTATTTTAATCGTGGGGAGAAAGTAATTGTTTGTCCGATTCGGCCTGAATCACAACCTGGTCCGTTGCATATTTATGTGGAAACGCAGGAAATTAAGGGGGTTGCAGAGTGTGAGCAGTTAAGAATGTTGGATTTACGGCTGCGCGGATATCGGAAAAGAGGAGAGATCTGTATGGAAGCAATTATGGATATTACAGATGCGATACAGGGAATATTTGATTATTATCCATATAATGCTTAATTGGTACAAAGGTTTGCAAATAGCCAGGTGCATTCGATGATACTGGATGTTCTAATGATTTGTATTAAGAAGAGAGGATAACATCATGGATTTATTAAGAAGAAAGGACGTGCCCGTCGAACTTACCTGGGATTTGACCCACCTGTACGCGACGGAAGCGGAGCTGCTGGCGGAGCATGAGACGACGAAAAAAATGTGCGCGCAGCTTTCGGAGAATTACAAAGGAAAGCTGACAACCCCGGAGCAGATTGATGCCTGCCTGGACGCCTGGCAGGAACTGATGGTCAAAATGGATCATGTCGCCAGTTACTGTTCTCTGGCGGCTTCGGTGGATTACTATGACGCAAAGCTTCAGGAGCGCCAGGCGATGATTCAGAGGGACCAGGCGCAGATGGCGGGAGAATACAGTTTTATTGAGAGTGAACTCTCGGCGGCGGACGAGTCCCTGCTGCGGGAGGCAATGGACGCCGCCACGAAAAACCGCCACTACCTGGAGGAGATTCTGCGGCAGAAACCGCACCGCCTGGATCCGAAGACGGAGGAAGTGCTGACCCGGCTCTCGGCGACATTGGAGGCTCCCTATGAACTGTACCATGTGGTAAAGCTGACGGATATGAAGTTTGATCCCTTTGTGGCGGATGGAGTCGAGTATCCGCTGGGGTACTCCCTTTTTGAGGACGATTATGAATATGATGCGCGGACGGCTGTGCGGCGCGGCACATTTCGCGCTTTTTCGGATAAGCTGAAGCAGTATGAGAATATCACGGCGGCGATCTACAACACCCAGGTGCAGCGGGAAAAAACCATGGCAGACCTGCGCGGGTTTGATTCGGTGTTTGACAGTATGCTGTTCGGGCAGAAGGTTTCCCGGGAAATCTATGACCGGCAGATTGATCGGATCATGGAGCATCTGGCACCCCACATGCGGCGCTACGCAAAGCTGATTGGTCGTGTGCATCACCTGGATAAAATGACCTACGCGGATCTGAAACTTCCCATTGACAGCGATTATAACCCGAAAATTACGATGGCAGAGGCGGAGGATTATCTGGCGAAAGGCCTTTCTCCGCTGGGGGAGGATTATGTGGAGATGGTGCATGAGGCATTCCGTGACCGGTGGGTGGATTTTGCCAGGAACCAGGGAAAAGAGACCGGCGGTTTCTGCGCTTCGCCGTATCAGAAGAATTCCTATATCCTGCTGACCTGGAATGAGCGAATGTCGGATGTGCTGACGCTGGCGCACGAACTGGGACATGCGGGACATTTCCGCCTGGCGTCGGCAAACCAGTCCTGGTTTGATACCTATGATCAGGATTTTATCGTGGAGGCGCCCTCTACAACCAATGAGATTATCATGGCGCACTACCTGTTAAAGACGAACCCGGACAAGCGGTTCCGCCGATGGGTGCTCTCCTGTATGATTTCCAACACGTATTACCACAATTTTGTGACGCATCTGCTGGAGGCGGCGTACCAGCGCGAAGTCTATAAAATTGTCGATGCGGGCGGCAGCGTGCAGGTGGAGACTTTAAGTCGGATTATGAGAGAGACACTGGAACGGTTCTGGGGCGATGATGTGGAACTCACCGAGGGAGCGGAGCTTACCTGGATGCGTCAGCCGCACTACTATATGCAGCTGTATTCCTATGTTTATTCCGCGGGGCTCACCATCGGGACGCAGATGTGCCGCCGGATCGAGACGGAGGGCGATGCGGCGTTGACCGACTGGAAAAAAGCGATGGCCGCGGGCGGCACGCTCTCCCCGGAGGAGTTTGCGGCGGCGGCCGGGGTGGATCTGACGTCGGAGAAACCGCTGATGAATACGATCGCCTATATCGGGGAGATTATTGATGAAATTATAGAGCTGACTGAGGAGCTGGAGGGGTAGTAGATTGTATTGGTTGTATACGATTAATTATTATGAAACATTGAAAAAGTAAAAGTTGACTGAATTTTGAAATGTGGTAGTATACTATTAATGGTGAGTCCTACCACAAAGTGTGACTGCTAAAAGCGATAGTAACTCTGATGGAGTTGCTACAACAATAGCTATGCGGCAACGCATAGCTATTTGTAACAAAAAGCAAAGCAAGGATAAATTTTATGAGTCAATATTTAGATGAAGAATTATTGGAATACAGCCTTTCTGATTACTATCCATTTCACATGCCGGGACATAAACGGCAGAAGCTGGGCGATTTTTGCCCGGAGGAGATTGATATCACGGAGATTGAAGGGTTTGACAATCTCCACCACGCGGAGGGGATTCTGAAAGAGGGACAGGAGCGCCTGGCCCGGCTTTTCGAAGCGGATGAGAGCTTTTATCTGGTAAACGGAAGTACGGCAGGGCTGCTCTCCGCCATCTGCGGCTGCATCCGGAAAGGCGACCGTATTCTGATTGGGAGAAACTGCCATAAGGCGGTATATCACGCGGCGTATCTCATGGAGGCGAAGGTGGAATATCTTTACCCGGAACCCACGGAATTCGGGATTCAGGGCAGTATTGCGCCGGAGCAGGTAAAGCAAAAACTGGAAAAGTATCCGGATGTGCGGGCGGTGGTGATTACTTCTCCGACTTATGATGGAATTGTCTCGGATATCCGGAAGATTGCGGATATCGTTCATGGATATGGCATACCGCTTATTGTGGATGAGGCACACGGGGCGCATTTTGGTTTTTCGGAAGGGTTTCCGCAGAAAGCAATTGTCCTGGGGGCAGATCTCTGCGTGGAGAGTCTGCACAAGACGCTGCCGTCCTATACGCAGACGGCAGTGCTGCACATGATAAAAAGTTCCTGGTTTGATTCTGCGCGTGTGAAGCGATATCTCGGTATTTTCCAGTCTTCCTCCCCCTCCTATGTCCTCATGGCGGGGATGGACCGCTGTGTGCGCATGGTGGAGGAGGATGTGAAACGATATGCCGGGGCAGACACCAGGAAGGAGAGTCTGTTTGCTCAGTTTGAGCGGCGGCTGCAGCGGTTTTACGGGACTTGCGAAAAATTCCGGTTTGTGGAAGTGTTTCCCTATGTCCCTGTGTGCGGGGTTACAGCAGGAATTTTTGCGAAAGACAACTCTAAGATCCTTATCTCTGCAGAGGCGGCAGGATTGCACGGGCAGCAGTTGTATGATCTGCTGCTGGAAAAATATCATCTTCAGATGGAGATGGCTTCCGGGCATTATGTGACGGCGCTGACGAGTATTATGGATACGGAGGAGGGCTTCCGGCGGCTGTATGAGGCATTGCGGGAGATTGATCGGGAAGCCTCTGCGTGCGCGAAGATGGATGGTTTCGGAAATTCAGCTGTGGGAGAGCCGGAAGATAACAGTGGGGAGAGGACCGGCGAATGGGCAGATTTCCTGGAAAGCAGAGCGGTATCTCATGTGAGTTCTCATCCTGTTGTGGAAAGCGACTCTGCTAAGCTCACCCGACGCCCGTGGCCTGGGTCCGCTAAGCGCCGCTGCATACATGAAACTAAGCGCTCAGAAATCGCCTGTGGCGATTCTTCGCTGAGTTTCATAGTAAAAAGAATGGAGCTCGCGGAAGCGATGGATGCCAACCGGGAAGCGGTTCCGCTTTCTGAATCCGAAGGGAGAATTTCCGGTGATTTTGTCTGGCTGTACCCGCCCGGCATCCCGATCCTGGTGCCGGGGGAGGTGATCACAGGGGAAGTGCTGGAAATTCTGGCGCTCTGCCGTGCGCGTCATATGCAGGTGCAGGGGATGCAGGATCCGGGAGGGGAGCTGATACAGGTTGTTGCACTATAAAAAGGCGGTTGAGGAAAGTCCGGGATAACGTTACCCGTGGTTTGAAAAGTGCGAAATATTGTGGCGAAAATATATTGAAAAGTGCGAAATGTTATGGCATAATTTGTTTGAAAAGTGTGGCGCGAACATAAAAAGGAGATTCTGCCCATGTTACAGAGAAAAATTTCTTCCGTAATCAAAGCACATTTACAGTCAGCTTCTGATAAGATACTGCTGGTGGACGGAGCAAGACAGGTTGGCAAAACCTATATTATTCGATATATCGGGAAAGAGATTTTTGCCAACTTTATTGAGTTAAATATGATCGAGGACTCTCTCGGGGATCAGTTGTTTGCAAACACCAGAACAGTAGATGATTTTTATCTGCAGGTCAGCATGCTGGCTGGAGACCGGATGAAGGAGAAGCAAAATACGCTGATTTTTCTTGATGAAATTCAGGCATATCCCCATTTGGTCACATTGTTAAAGTTTTTGCAGCAGGATAATCGATTTACGTATATAGCCAGTGGTTCTCTTC
>JAJBTR010000230.1 GCA_020860745.1 Lachnospiraceae bacterium
CAGCATCCATACAAATCGACTGCCGTTCAATCTCATGTGGGCACAGTGCCTCTCCTCTGTTGATGCAGGCATAAGTAGCTTTCGAGTTTTTCGCTGTCATCTGCCAGAAGCCATACTTTGCTTCATAGTCAGAAAAATACTTCCTGAACTGCTCTCCATTATACACAAATCCTGCCGATGTGGAAAGCCCCGCACCGGCTCCGATTATGACAGCATCTGCCTCGTCCAGAGTAGCTTTTAACTTGCCATAGCATGCGAAAGAAGCTGCCGGTGGCAGGTTCTGAAGTTGCTCAATCTGCCATAAGGAGTTCTCTGTAGATTTGAAAGTCGATGTCCTTAAAAACATTGAAAATCACCTCGATCCTGCTATGGGTCTGTTCTTTGTATTTTTTCACGGTCTTAACCGCAATCTGTGCCGCCCTGTCATTCGGGAAATGAAATTCTCCGGTGGAGATGCAGCAGAACGCAATACTTTTGATGTTATTCTGGTTCGCCAGCTCCAGGGAGGAACGATAGCAGCAAGCAAGCAGTTCACTGTCTTTCCTGGTCAGCCAGCCGTGGACAATGGGGCCGACCGCATGAATGACATAGTCACAGGGAAGATTAAACGCAGGCGTGAGTTTTGCTCTGCCGGTTTCTTCTTCGTGTCCCTGGCGCTCCATCAACTCCGCACAGGCTGCTCGAAGTTGTATGCCTGCATAAGTATGAATAGCATTGTCAATGCAGCCGTGGTTGGGGCAGAAGCAGCCCAGCATTTGCGAATTGGCAGCGTTGACAATAGCGCCACAACGTAAAGTCGTGATGTCGCCCTGCCAGAGGTAAATGCCTTCCTGCATCGGAGTCAGGTCAGCAATGTCAGTAATGCCTTTCTGCCGGGTGGTCTCCTGCAAATAGGCATCCTGCACCGTCAAAAATTCCTGACTGGTTGACCTCGGCATCCGTACATTAAACAGCGCCCGCAGGAGTCTTTTTTTGCTGCTGTACATCAGTGGGAATTTCCATATCCCGGTATTGCGCTTCCTCTGATAGAAGCGCCTTAATCAAAAAATATCCTTCGTTCTTCCTGTGCCATATTTACCCCAATCTTTCGATTGCCTTTACCGGGCAGTTTTCAAAACAGTTGCCACAATGCAGGCAGTTCTCCGGAGTGATCCTGTAAGGCGTCCCTTCTTCGATGTTCTGCTGTGGACAGACGGAAGCACATGTGCCGCATCCTATACAATTATCCGAAATCCGGTATCCTTTCTGATGTGCTTTCCCATTTCCCACGGTATAAGTTTCCCGAAAAATTGGCCTGACACCAAGATTAAAATATTCGATTTCCATATCCTTTACACAGAATACAATGCCAATACTTCTGGTATCACCCGGATATACATTGGAAAGATACGGCTGTTCTTCAAAAATGGTGTTAATCCACTTTTCCTGATCTTCGGCTATCACAGCCTTTCCGGACACCCGGATAGTTTCTTTGAAGCGTGTATATGCAAGAATCTGGACGCGTCCGTCCTCTTTTAGCTCTGAACAGAAATCCTTTCCTCTTGCTGTAAAAAAATAAATCGCATCCGGTTCGTAATGAATCGCACTGATATTGCGTATTTGCGGTTCTCCATTTTTTCCTATTGTTGCAAAGGCCAGCACACCGACCAACTCACACTTTTTCAAACAGGTAGCTGCATCCATAGATTATCTCCTCTTTCGTATACCGATGGATTTTGTTTTTTCGATCCTTCTGCACACCACGGGCATCCCCATATCAGTCACCGCCTTTATATTGTAACGACAATCTTGCCATTGACCTTATGGTGATCCATATCATACAGAGCCTCCGAAATCCGCCCGAACGGGTATGCTGCACCGATTTTCGGTGTGATCTCATGGTCTTCGATGAAACGGAAAATGTCCTGCAAGGTGTCCTGCGTCGGATAATTTGAGAAAAATCCGGTCAAATACACGCCATTGGGAATGAATTTAATGGGGTCAAAATTGTTCAGGGTATATACGCCTCCTAAAACACCGGTGTTGCACACAATGCCGCCTTTTTCTACTGTACGCAGGGTATCGGACAGCGTCTTAGAGCCGACCAGTTCCAATGCCCTGGTTACACCATGAATCGTTCCTGCAAGTACCCCGGTATCAAGGATTGCCTCGTCTGCATCGTGAAGCAGCGTCAGCTTGTTTTTCCGGTGTGTTGTGGCAATGACTTTACACCCAAGCGCCTTTGCAATCTGAATCGCCGCATAGCCCAGAGCGCAGGTTGCGCCGCGAACAAGCAGCGTATCCTCAGCCTTTAGCTGTAAGCACTCAAAAAGAGAACCCCATGCAGTAAACCATGTTTCCGGGACAGCAGCCATTCGTTCCCATGACAGTGCAGTATCTGTTTCAAATACATGATGTGCCGGAAGCAGGGCATACTCAGCATAGGAGCCATTGAAGCTGCGCCCCATACCGCCCATCAGGGCAACTACCTTTTGCCCGACAGCAAAACCACTGTCAGAAGGATCGACAATTTCTCCCACACACTCAATGCCGGGAATAATTGGCTTCTGAATATAGTCTGCCCGGATTTCATTCAGGCGCAAAATCTGTTCGGAATGATTCAAACCAAAGGCTTTCACCTTCACCAGTACCCAGCCGGGTTTTGCCTCTGGAATCTCCATTTCCGTCAATGTAACTTTATCTGCATCCGTAGGCTCTGTCAGCACCACAGCTTTCATTTTCTTATCCATATCATCAAGCCTCCAAATATCAAACGACATTGGTCGTTTAATATTGCGCCGACCGCAAGGCTGCGAAGCAGCCATTCCATATGCGGTCGTGTGCATCAAAATTATAGTGAGCGACAAATTTTTTTGTCGTTCGCTGTAATTCGCTGGTTTCATCTGCCCAGCACTGCGGATCAGCGGCGTAAAAGTTCCCGTCCTTCCCACTTGCTACAGCGGGACAGCCCCGGCAGAATGACAGCAACTTACATCTGGAGCATTTCTCAAACTTCGTGTAATCTCTATAATTTTCCATTTCGCAAACCCAGACATCCGCCAGACGGTCATCAAACACGTTGCCGACCTTGCTGTTCTGGACACGGCGGCAAGCGTACACATCTCCGGTGGGCAGGATGGTCAGATGGCAGTTGCCGCAGTTGCAACCTCCGTAAATCATGCCATCTTCCACGGTTTCAGGGATTTTGAAGGCACCCATCTCGTATTCGTAAAGCGTCCAGAGGTGGTCTTTCTTATTAAAGTAGGTCTGACACCCGGCGGCTTCATACGCTTTGAATTTCCTGTCGCAGTCTGCCAGCAGTTTCCTATAGCGAAGCGGCTCAATGCCGGTATCCTTTTCCTCCGACGCCTCAGCGTGCAGGGGAAATGTCCAGTGGACATTTTCATCGCATGTCGGGCAGTAGCGGGCAAAGGCGAACACATTCGCCCCGGCTGCAACTACGGCGTCAATGATGTCAGGTACTTCATCAATGTTCGTACCGGAAACGGTGGTCATGATCACGCTGCGAATGCCCGCCCGGTTGATGCAGCCGATCTTTTCCAGCGTAATATCAAAGGAGCCGGGCTTGCGGAACCAGTCGTGTGTTTCCCGCATTCCGTCAATAGAGAGCTGGTACTTCTGGCAGCCGTACTCTTTCAGACGGCGGTATACATCATCCGTCAGATGAAACGGATTGCCGAGAATGGTAAAAGGGATGCCATGCTCTTTCATCAGCCCCAGCAGCTTCCAGAAGTCCGGGTGAAGGATAGGATCGCCGCCGGTGATATAAAAATAAGGCAGACGATGATACACCTCGCAGAAGTCCAGACAGTTGTAAAACGTATCCTGCATCTGCTCCCAGTTCATAGCATCCAGATTTTTGCAGACGTTTTCAGATGCCTTAGCATGCAGTGAAAAGGTCCGGGGGACGTTTTCACCTGCGAAGATATAGCAGTGCTTGCACCGCTGATCGCATTCGTCTGTAATATGCCATTGAAAAGAAAAATACTGTTTCATAAAGCATGGTCTCCTTTGGGTTTATATCGTAAAATCCGATGAACGGATATTGTTTCGCAGGGGCCTGATGAACCGACATTTATTATATGTGATACCAGTTCATCAGGCGATTAGTTTGCGAACAGAATTACTTGTCACCAGCACCGCAGGCAGAACCGCACGCCGCAGGCGTCTCAGCCGGTTTGTCAGACGCGCCGCAGGCAGAACCGCAGGCTGCAGGTGTTTCAGCAGGCTTGTCAGCTGCACCGCAGGCAGAACCGCAGGCTGCAGGCTTTTCAGCTGGCTTGTCAGACGCGCCGCAAGCCGTACCACAGGAAGCAGCAGATGCCTCGTTCTTCCATCCAGACAGATTAGAAAGTGCCATTGTTGTTTACCTCCGAATTTGTATTCAGGAGCATTTCTGCTTCTGTAATTATGATTATACGTAAGCGGCTGGGGTGAAACAAGCACGCACCTTTTTATTACATAGTCACAAAAAAGTGACTTTTGGATTTTCCGGGAGTTTTCCTGTAGAAACTTCATATTTTCTCTATTGATTTTGATGGCATGCTGCATTATAATTCGAGTATAATACTCGAATTTAATGTTAGAAAAAATAGAATGTGAGATGCTTTTTATGAAAACAAAAGACGAACTTCCGGATTGTCCGGTGGCAACGACGGTTGAATTGATAGGAAGTAAATGGAAACTGCTTATTTTGCGGAA
>JAJBTR010000274.1 GCA_020860745.1 Lachnospiraceae bacterium
CAGCCGGGATCAGGAGTTCTTTGCATCTGCCGTTGTTTTTTACATGGACAGTTTCTTTGCGCCCATCCAATTCCACTTCCGCAAGAAAACGGTTCGGCCTGGCGAGAAATGTAGCGCGGGAAATGTTCTCATATTTCATGTTTTTATACCTGCTTTCGTCCGTGTTTATGTTCGCTAATGCATGATGGCATTATAATGGAGATGACGATGATTATCAAGAAAAAATACCAGACTGGACTGATAAAACGGTTGGCAAGTGAGGGATAATATAGTATTCTGAGTTCGGATTTCTAATGTGTGGTCACGCAAGGTGCAAAAAAACATTAAAATACATCAATTTCCGATAAGATATTAAAAATTTTTAGACCTACCGCAAACCGTTGAAAACACTGGGCTTTTCGGGAAATGATAAGATATGAAAAGGAATGAAAAAAGCTGCAAAAAGTATTAGTCGGCTGCCACGGCAATATTCCTAAAAGGCTTAAAACTGTCAGGAAAATTAAGGGTTTCAGGCGGCTGGAGGGCGCTTACTACGCCTTAGCGGGCAGGCAAACCGTCCGGTGGGCGGTTTGGTCGTACACCACAACTACACCAATTTGAGAGAGCCTTGATGTGACACCCATTCAAAACAGTAAGATAGTAATAACAGAACCCACCACGCCTCTGGTTTCCATGCGCAACCCTGTGGGCTTTTTTGTTTGTGTAATATGTTTGATGTTTATATTGAAAGTTTTGTATAAGGCATTTTTAGATGGATATGCTAAAAATAACCTGAGTTTGTGGGATGACTATGTTTAATTAAATTGATAAAACAGAGAAATGAGTCTATTATATTAAACATAAGGAGAATTGGATGGGCGCAAAGAAACTGTCCATGTAAAAAACACCGGCAGATGCAAAGAACTCCTGATCCCCGGCTGCGAGGTATGGCTCACGGCTCCCGGAAATCCCAACAGAAAGACAAAATATGACCTGGTGGCAGTTCGAAAAGATACCGGTGTGCTTTTCAACATAGATTCCAACGCACCGAATCAGGTGATGAAAGAATGGCTTGTGGGACAGGACTACAGCCGGGTTGTCCCTGAATTCAAATATGGCAATTCCCGCATTGACTTTTATATGGAAAGGGCTTCCGCCAATGTCAAACCCCGACGTTTTCTCATGGAAGTAAAAGGATGCACCCTTGAAAGAGATGGCATCGGATACTTTCCCGACGCTCCCACGGAGCGGGGTGTGAAGCATATCCGGGAACTGATCCGGGCAAAGCAGGAGGAATTTGAGACAATTCTTGCCTTTGTGATTCAGATGGATGGCGTAAGCAGGGTTTACCCCAACACAGATACGCATCCGGAATTTGGCACAGCCATGGAGGAAGCAGAGGCAGCCGGAGTACAGGTGCGTTTTTTCCCCTGCCATGTTGAGCCGGATGAACTTGTCATCTTATAACATTCCGGAATATTTCCTTAGATAAAATAATCCTCTCATGCCCCGATTTTTCTGTTGACTTCCAGCTTATCCAGAATTCCATTCGGACTGACACCGGGATGGGTGACATAAATCCTGCAGATTTCCTCCACGAAAGAATCCTCCAGTTGCATCTCCCCCGCAATCTGTGCAATAGTTCTGCCCCGCTTCATTCCGGCAAGGATTCCCTTTATCAGACAAAGCAGTTCTCCTGAGGATAAATCCAAAGGATTCGTCCTCTCTTCACGACTGCCCGGGTCTGCAACTGCACCCAGAGCGTCAGATTTTCCTGCCCTCTGTGACTGTCCGGGTGACTCTATGATAATTTTCTCCACCCGCCGGGTCTGCCCCTCTATGTGCAAAACAGCCATGGACACTTCCTGGCGAAACCGTCTGCGTCCACAGGAACCCGGATTTAACCACAATTGTCCGCCTATGACTTCCTCCTGGAATCTATGCGTATGTCCGGAAATAACGATATCGCAACCATCCGGAATCACCGCTTTTTTCCGATTATGCACCACAAAAATACGAGCCTGACCATGTGTCAGTTCCAGCGTTTCCGGAATCTTCTCTGCCCAGTCCCCATCTGCATTGCCTCGCACAGGATAAAAGCCGGCGCCGTTTCGCAGATTTGATTTTATCTGATTCACAAGTGCCGGACTGCTGACATCACCGGCGTGAATCACAGCGTCCGCCATACGTATCTGACCCAGGACTTCCTCTCTCAATATATCATGAGTATCTGAAATTACCGCAATACGCATATTTTCATCCCTTTTTGCAAACGCAAATGGCCTTGATAATTAGCTGTTCATTCGTCTATATTGGATATGGGCAAACTCAGCCGACTATGTTACGTCGGCGATTCCATCCGATTCCGCGGCTCAGGCACCATCTGTCCGCGTGGGAAATGTCAAGGAATAATCTCCATGCGTTCTGCCCGGCTTATCTCACCGCACCGACCATGTCATTGATATCCGAAATCCCGTTTCTCTCCAGATAGCGTTCTATGCCATCCACGATCTCCATGGTGACAGCCGGGTTTGCAAAATTGGCGGTTCCGACACTGACCGCTGTCGCGCCTGCGAGGATCATCTCCAGCGCATCCTCCGCGCAGCTGATACCGCCCATGCCGATAATCGGAATACTGACTGCCTGCGCCGTCTGATATACCATACGCACCGCGACCGGATGCACGGCCGGTCCGGAAAGTCCGCCGGTTTTGTTTGCGATGGCAAAGGTTCTCCGGTTCACGTCAATCTTCATACCGGTCAGCGTGTTGATCAGAGAAACCGCATCCGCGCCCCCCGCCTCCGCCGCTTTCGCCATAACGGTAATATCCGTCACGTTTGGACTCAGCTTCATAATGACCGGCTGGCGCGCCGCTTTTTTGCAGGCCTTCGTGATGGCCTCCACTGCTTTCGGATCCTGGCCGAAGGCAATGCCGCCCTCTTTCACATTCGGGCAGGAAATATTGATCTCCAGCATGTCCACCGGCTGATCGGCAAGGCGCTCCACCACTTCACAATAATCCTCGGTGGATCTGCCGCACACATTCACTATGATTCTGGTATCAAACTGTTTTAAAAACGGAATATCCCTCCGGACAAACACATCAATCCCCGGATTCTGCAGGCCGATTGCGTTTAACATGCCCCCATGCACTTCCGCAATCCGCGGCGTAGGATTCCCCGGCCACGGGACATTAGCCACCCCCTTGGTGACTACGGCGCCCAGGCGGTTCAAATTCACAAACTCAGAAAATTCTTCTCCGGAACCAAAGGTACCGGAGGCTGTCATAACCGGATTCTGCAACTCAACCCCGGCGATTTTCACCTTCGTATTAACCGCAGCCGCCTCTTTTGCATTGTCTGAATTCCTGACACTCTGTTCCGATGACGGCAATGTATCCGGCTCTCTCATCACTGTCTCTTTCTCTTTACTCACAGTTCCACCTCCCGCGCATCAAAAACCGGTCCTTCCTTACAGATACGCTTATTGTGTACGTTGGTGTGTCCGTCCACCTCCACGGATTTGCAGACACAGGCGAGACAGGCGCCGATACCGCAGGCCATTTTCTCCTCCAGGGAAATCCAGCACTCGATATCATTCTCCTGCGCGTAAGCCTTCAGCGCACGAAGCATCGGAGTCGGGCCGCAGGCGTAAATCACATCCGCCGTGAGCGCGTTGGCACGGATTGCATCCAGGACATTTCCTTTTGTGCCGACGCTTCCGTCCTCAGTGGCAATATATATGCCGCTCGCCGCGATAGCACTCATATACTCTGCAACATCCATCGTATCCTTTACTATGCCACCAATTTCTTTCCAATCATCTTTGTGCATACTATTTTTCACACCAATCTTCTGCTCATCCCGCACTGAATCCCTGCCGGAACTGGCCTGCTTTAAAAAATCTTCCAGCAAAAACAGATTGCTGTCCCGGTAGCCGAAGATGATCTGCTTCTCACAGTCAAGCTGCTTCGCCAGTTCCAGCAAAGGCGGGATACCGATGCCGCCGCCCACAAGAAAAGCCTTGCGGTTTTTCCCGAAATCCCCGCATTTCCTTTCCGGGATAGCTTTCTGCTCTTCCGGCGAACGATCTGTCCCCGCCTCCGGGGCATCCTTCTGATTTTCCAGCGGGTAGCCGTTCCCCAATGGCCCGGTCACACGCAGAGTATCTCCCGCCTGCTTTCCGGAAAACTCTTCCGTTCCTTTCCCCGCGATACGGTACACCATGCGCAGCGCGTTTCTTTCCCGGTCGATCTCGCAGATGCTGATGGGGCGCGGCAACAGGCGGCTCCCGTCTTCACAGTATAGGGACAGAAACTGCCCCGGGCGGGCATGTTCTGCTATATGTTCTGTCTGTATCCACAGGCTGTAAATACCCGGAGCAAGCTCCTGCTGCGATAAAATCAGCGCCTGCTCCTGAAATTTTTCTGACATATTGTTTCCTCCAGGTGTCTTCTCTCACTTTCTGATAGTTTCGTCCATATTTTCTCTGCCATTCTACGGACTGATTACTGTTTTTCGACGTTTTCGTCCGTTTCTTCCTGGCCGCTCTACGGACTGTTTTCTGTTTTTCGACGTTTTCGTCCGTTTCTTCCTGGCCGCTTTACGGACTAAATTCCGTTTTTCGGCAATTTCGTCCGTATTTTCCCCGCCGCTCTACGGACTGTTTTCTGTTTTTCGGCGTTTTCGTCCGTTAAATCCGACCGCTAC
>JAJBTR010000341.1 GCA_020860745.1 Lachnospiraceae bacterium
CATCACCTGTATGGTGCTGACTGTGGGATCCATTGTCGGCGTGGTTATTCAGCTGATTCTTTCCCGTTTATTCGGACTGATTAAAAGTGTAAAAAGGCTGGCCTGTTTCATTGGCCTGATTGCGATTGTCTGTGCCTATGCGATGTGCCTGATTCCGATTGATATGTCCATCGGACAGTGCAGCATGGTGGGATTGTGGCAGGTGCTGTTCTTCATTGAGAATGTATCTGTTACTACATACGGCGTATTCCTGCTGAGCGTACTGGCAGGACAGTGGTTCCCCCGCAGAAAAGGAACGGTTATGGGAATCGCGACGATTGCATTTCCTTTTGCGAACGGTATGACGGGTCTGTTTGCTACATCCGCCATGTCTCCGCTGGCGACCGGCAATGCCCCGGCAGTCTTCAAATCATTCCTGCCGTTTTTGATTCTTGCTACGGTTGGCTTCATCGTCTGCATCATCGCGCTTACGGATTATCCGGAGCAGGTCGGTGCGTTCCGCGATAACGACAAGAGCCTGACGCCGGAAGTGGCGAAGCAGATGATGGAGGAAGAGATCGAGAACAAGCGCACCACGGTGTGGACGGCCGGACATATCCTTACCTGCCGTGAGATGTGGTTTGCTGCTGTGTATTGTGGTATTTTGCTGATCGGTTCCTCCGGTGTTATGACACAGTCAAGTGCGATTGTAGGTGCATTTGAAGGTCTGAATTATACGATGGTAATGCTGGGTGTTGCAGTTGCAGGTGCTATTGGCAGCTATACGGTTGGTGTCCTGGATACTGCTTTCGGTACAAAGAAAGCAATGATCATCGGTATGTCGCTGATGGTAATCGCAGGTATCCTCGGTGTCGCCGCTGTCGCCACCGGCGCGGGCGCTCCTCTGGCAGCTGCCATGATTTTCATCGCACTGTATATGGGTGCATCCTCCAACTTCTCTGTATCTGTCTCTGCACAGTACTGGAGACGTGAGGATTTCCCGGGAGTGTTCGGAGTCATCAACCCGATTTCCAATATCTTTGAGGCAGCCGGTCCGACCATCATTATCGTACTGATCGGTACAGGCGGCGCTTCCACTCTGATCGGCGTGCGTTCCGTATTTATCTTCCTGACAATCATCGGTGTGATCGGTGTTGTCCTGATGTGCCTGTTTTCGAAAAATCATATCAAAAAGCTGGATGATAAGTATCGTGCGGCAGCCGGAAAACCGCTGGATGACGCTCTGGCGGATCGGAAATAAGATAGTTGAAAGAAAATACTGGGAGTGCATAGATTCCGGGATGGAATGAAACAATGGGAACAGACCGCTGTGTGTGATGCATGGCGGTTTGTTTTTACCTTGAGCAACACCTGAATGGGCATCGAATTGACTAAGGTCAGAACAGGATTCTATAAAAAATGGAAGCAAAGCAAATATTAAAAAAGTATTTTGGCTATGATAGTTATAAACCCGGGCAGGAAGACGTCATTGACGCTGTTCTGTCCGGAAAAGATGTATTGGCGGTGATGCCGACCGGGGCGGGGAAATCGGTCTGTTATCAGGTACCGGCAATGCTTTTTCAGGGAATCACGATCGTCATATCTCCGTTGATTTCCCTTATGCAGGATCAGGTAAAGGCGCTGATTGAGGCGGGAATTCCTGCCGGGTATATCAATTCATCCCTGACAGAGCCTCAGATAACAAGGGTATATGCGGGAGCTGCCGAAGGAGTATATAAAATTCTGTATGTTGCGCCGGAACGGCTCGAAAACCAGGATTTCATGGCTTTCACGGAGCAGGTTCACATATCCATGGTAACGGTTGACGAGGCACATTGTATTTCTCAGTGGGGGCAGGATTTCAGACCCGGTTATCTGAAAATCGTAGATTTTATCGATCGCCTGAGGGAAAGACCGATTGTAAGCGCATTCACAGCAACCGCTACAGAAGAGGTAAAAACGGATATTTCCTGCGTACTGAAGCTGCAGGAACCGAAGGTTGTTGTTACCGGTTTTGACCGTGAGAATCTGTATTTCAGAGTTGAGACGCCGAGGAAGAAGGATGATTATGTATTGGAATATATAAGGGAGCATCCGGATGACAGCGGTATCGTATATTGCGCCACCAGGAAGAATGTGGACAAACTATATGAACGGTTATCCGATCTCGGAGTATCAGTGACAAGATATCATGCAGGAATGAGTAATGAGGATAGAAAAGAAAGTCAGGATGATTTCATTTACGACAGATCTATGGTGATTGTGGCCACGAACGCGTTTGGAATGGGTATTGACAAATCCAACGTAAGGTTTGTGATTCATTATAATATGCCTCAAAGCATGGAAAATTATTATCAGGAGGCAGGTCGTGCGGGCAGAGACGGCGAGCCGTCACAGTGTATTTTGCTGTTTTCGCCGCAGGATATTATGATAAACCGCTTTCTGCTGGAGCATAAAGACTTTGCGGATATTCCCGATGAGGATATAGAAGCAATACAGCAACGCGATGCAAGAAGACTCCAGATCATGGAAGGTTACTGCAGGACTGTTGGTTGCCTGCGTAATTATATTCTTGCGTACTTTGGCGAGAAAAGGGATAAGCCATGTGATTCCTGCGGCAATTGCCATAGAGAGTATAGGGAAATCGATATGACAGAGGACGCAAAGCAGGTCATCAATTGCGTCTGGGAGACAAAGGGAAGGTATGGTCTTACAATAATCCTCGGTACGCTTCTCGGTGCAGACAGAGCCAGACTGAAAGAAGTTGGTACTACCAGTTATAAGACTTATGGGGGCACTTAAAAATCGTTCTGAGTCAGAACTACGATCGCTGATCAGTCAGCTTATCATGGACGGGTACCTCTGCAAGACCACTGATAAATACAGCGTGATCCGCATGGGAAATATAGCGCCCCTGAAGGATGCGTCTGCGCGTGTCCTGGTTCGGATCCATAGTGACGGAGAACCGGAGCGTCAGGCAAAAAAACGGAGCAGGAAAAGTACGGATTCTCTCACAAAGGCAGGGTATGAATTATTTGAAGTTCTTCGCCGGCTGCGGCTGACGATCGCCAGAGAAGAAGGCGTGCCGCCGTACATTATCTTCAGCGATAAAACGCTGATTGATATGAGTGCTAAGGTACCACGCGACAGAGCGGCTATGCTGAATGTATCCGGAGTGGGTGAGGCCAAATATGAGAAGTATGGCGACAGATTTACAGATGCAATCACCGCATTTCTGAGGGAACATCCGGATGCCGTCACCAGCATAGAGGCTGACGACGAGGTTTCCGGAGAAAAAAATTCGTGTGGCAGAAAGCTGAAAAAACAAAAAGATGCGTTCTATCTGAACAGGGAAGACGGGGATAAGTTTGAATACAGGGATTTTTCTCTTTTGCCTGAAATCAGAGATGAGTTGAACCGGATCACATCTGCGGACAATGTAAAGCACCTGTTCGGGACAGACATATTCAGAATGTTGACAGGGCGGGGATATGTAAAAGAACAGCAGGTGGAAGGCAGGGGTGTTCAGATACCAACCGAGTTGGGACGCTCCAAAGGAATTGTCGCCGCTGAAAAGACGAGCAAGGCGGGGAATGTATACACAGTACTGATGTATCCGCCGACAGTTCAGAAGGAGATTGTGGAGCATTATATTGAAATTGGAACCCAAACAGAATCCCGCGGGGATGCCGGAACAAAAGAGATCGAAGGGGCGGACCGAGTGGAATATAACCGCAAAATGAACAGACCGGATGGAGCCGGGACATCGTGGACTGAGAAAGAGGACAGGCAGCTTGATGATGAGTACCGTTCCGGCATGAAAGTTTCTGAGATTGCTAAGGCTCATGACCGCACGAATGGAGCGATACGCGCCAGACTCAAAAAGCATGGACTTATGATAGAATAAAGACTGCGGTCAGTGGAAGAGCCGGAGGAAGAGTCGTACCGGCAGTATTATTTTATGAGCGTCTGCCGCGGGTGGGTGAAAAGTTTTGAGCAGGAAAATGGGCGATCGCCAAAAGCCTGTGTGGTCAACATGGGCTGTCAGATGAATGCACAGTCCGGGAATCCGAGAGGCAGGTAAAACAGTAGCAATCAGTTTTTGAAGAAGAGTACAGGATGCTGATGAAATATGCAGCGAATGCATCATAGAAAGGGGGCATGGCTCTGCCGGGAACCATGGCGGAATTAGAAGAATGGAAAAGATCGTAATTAAAATCATCATCATCGCCGCGATATTTGTCATATGTGTGCTGGCGAATGCAAAATTGGCAGGCGACAGTGAGGGGGGACAAAAAAGCATTCCAGAGGGAAGAAGTCAGAGTCTTCACCGTTATCGGGGCTATCGCGGTGGCGATCATTGTCCTGTTCGGCGCAGTCCTGATGCTGAACAAAATACCGAGCGGTTCGATGGAGACCACGATTATGACAGGAGACCTGGTAGTGTCTACCCGTTATGACGCAGATGACATCGAACGGTATGACATCGTAGTATTTTATTTTCCTGACGACCCGGAGCTGATTTATATCAAACGTGTGATCGGCCTCCCGGGGGAGACGATTACGGTAGAGAACGGGAACGTGTATGCTGACGGCGTACTGCTGGACGACAGTTTCGTGAATGGGGAAATGGACAGCAGCGGCGACGGGATCTACGAGGTGCCGGAAGGCTTCTATTTCATGCTGGGCGACAACAGG
>JAJBTR010000062.1 GCA_020860745.1 Lachnospiraceae bacterium
ATTCCACCCACCGCGAGCGCCACCGCAATGATAATCACAATGATCAGAATCAGGAATTTTTTTGATCCGCGGTCATCCGGATCTTTAAAATCATCCTGCTTTTTCTTCGGCTGACCGGTTTTTCCGGACGTTTTTGCTTTGGCAGCCTTCCCCGACGTCGATTTTTTCTGTCCTCCCGCTGAAGACGGCTTTTTCTGAGCTTTGCCGCAGTAGGGGCAGAACTTCTGTCCCTCCTGAATCTGTTTCCCGCAATAAATACAATACTTCATATCCCTTTTCCTCTTTTCCATTATTCTTACAGGTTACACAGGCTATCTCCTCTCCCACCGCAGTATTAATTTACTTTTCACAGGCTGGTGACAGTTTCTGGTACAGCGTATCCGAAGTTCCTGTGCAAATATCTGAGAACATTTTCCTGAGAGTGCAGTGGAAAAAACGCAGGCGTAGCGGGCTACGCTGAGGATTTTTCCGCTGTGCTATCGGGAAAATGAGCCGGACTATTTGCACAGGGGTTTTCGATACACTAGTAAGAGGTTGACGCTGTGATCCCCATAGAGTACCTGCTCCAGACATAATCTACATCCCGATCAATCCTTGTGCTTTCCCTGCCATCGTACACATAGAGATCACCGTCCGAGATATAAAGCAGCGTGGATTTGTCCAGTCTGATCAACTGTGTGACCTTGTCATCCTCAGACCAGATTTTTTCACCGTCCTCAGAGAACAGAGTATACTCATATCCCCTGGAATTGCTGTAATCGGAATATACCAGGAAAGCTCCGTCTTCATACACCCTGAATCCGGATGCCACAATATCTTTGACCATGCAGGTTTCTTTCCCGCCGCTGTAGGAATACAGATCAGCGTAATACTTACCGTCGCTGCCTTCCTCTTCATCAACATAATAATATACAACGTCGTCTGTCACCAGCGTGACCCAGGCATCCGACCCAATCTCCTCCATGCTGTCAAAGGTAGTGCCGGAAACGGAGGAAACATACAGTCCGCCATCGCCGTCGTTGACAAACAGTTCGGAACCCTGCAGATACAGAGACACGCCATACGTATCCTCCTCGAGATCGAGCAGTTCTTCCGATACACTTTCCGACACCTGATATGCTTTTGTCTCATCTTCCGCGATCAGATAATTCTGCCCCGCGTAGTCGACATAGAATAGCGCTGTGACATCACTGATGGAATAAATCTCACTGAGTTCCGGCAGCTCTGTGATCGTGTCCGCCGTATTATAGATCACTCCGGCGCCGCAGACTTCTGCATCCAGAACATTCTCACTGATCACCGTTGTCTTGCCATCCGCATAATAGCAGAGACTGCTGACCGCAAAAGCATTGTCCTCATCCTGCAGTTCTTCCCGCAGTGCAATACGCGCCACCGCTTCCTCATAGGCGTCATAATCCTCATAATACCGATCGTCATCATAAGTGGTATAACGGCTCAGTTCCCGGTAAAAACAGAATTCCAGCCACTCATTTTCACCGCCGTCGCCGGCTGCGTTCGCCAGCGTAATCAGATCCGCCCTGACATCGTCCGTCACCAGAAGATACCCTTCGCTGTCCTCCTGATCCGCATATTTCTCATAAAACCACTGGTAATTATCCGCGTAGGTTCCGCCGTCCTTCGCCGCTTCCTCGATGGAGTCATAGCTGAGGAATCTCACACCGTTCGTGCAGGACGTGTAAATCTCATCATAGTCGTCTTCATCGTCATAGCTGTCCATTCTGTAATAATTGTAGCTCTGAATCTCATAATCCTCCATATCCGGCTCTTTCAGATCCGCGTCGGAGGCGGCAGCGTCATCCGTCACATAATCATAGAGGTTCAGCGTCTCGCCGCTTGCCACGGTATAATAGACACCCTCTGCAGTGGATGTCACCACCGCGGCTCCCTCGCCGAGCTTTTCCTCCTCCGTATCAAAACCGACGACATAGAGACTGTATGTATACTCATCATCGCCCTCATCCACCGTATACAGAATATGGTCCGGGTCGTTCATGCGGTAAACCGACACACAGTCGGAAGCCAGCTTTGTCTCTTCATCGAGATTCTTTGTTTTAACCCCATAAATCTCGTACCCATCCTCAGAGGAGCCTGTCTTGTAGACGATTCGTCCATCGTCATCCGCATAATAGGATACCACGTCCCTCGCGACCTTCTCCGACTCCCTGCCGTCATAATAATACAGCGTGTCGTTATCATCCCTGTACAAAAGTGATCCGTCCTCCAGCAGGGTGAATCCGAGATCGACATCGGAGGCAATCTTCTCGATATATTTATCATTTTTGCCGGAATCCTCTTTCAGCTTTTCGTACTGCGCACGGCAGAGCGTGCCGGTACCGGAATCACTGTCGTATTTCGTATAAAAATAGACATACTTCCCATCGGAGCTGAACTTTACCAGAGAAGAGTTTACATCATAATCTTCTATCCGGCTGGATTCGATCTCCAGAATATTCCCTTTGCTCAGGTTTGTGATCAGGCTATAGGTCTCATCGGAATGATAAACATAAGCGTCGCTGCCGCCGCCGATGGAACCCAATACTCCTCCCTTTACAATCAGAACGCCCGCCGCCGCTACCGCCGCCGCGACGCCAATCACGATCCATTTCTTTTTTCCACGCTTTCCGGAGTCGCCGGAATCTGAATATCCGCCTGCATCCTCCGTCCAGACGGGGTTTCCTGTCTCCACGGAATCAGAAAAATCTGTATACTCACTCAGGTCAATTCCGCACCCGGGGCAGAATCTGCTGCCCTCCATAAAAGCCGCACCACAATTCGGACAAAACATAACTGCGCACTCCCTTCTACTCTATCCGCTTACACTCAGAAACACATGGCAAATTCCATCCTGATTCTGAGTCAACACATTAATTTCAATATACCAGGGCAAATTATCCGTGTCAACGAACACGCGCGCCGCAGTTGGAGCAGAATATCTCGTCCGGATCCAGCTGAGAGCCGCAGCTTGTGCAGAATGCGGCAGCCTGTGCCGGCTGTGCGGCGACATTTTCCATGCCCCCTGACATCGGACTTCCGGCATCAGATTCCTGTGTATAGAAAGCCTGCTCCGGCATCCACGTAGAATCCGGCTCCGGCGCCACCGGCTCTGCAGGCTCCGGCATAACCGGCTCTTCGGAGTATAATTCCGTCCGGGGCTCCTCCGCAGGATAAGATTCCTCCGCAAATATATCTGGATCCTGCTGCGCAGGCTCCGCGTAATAATCCGGTTCCGGCGCAGGCTGCCCGGTTCCCATCATCTCTGCCGAAATTGCCGCGTTCATCCCGCCTGCCGGGGCAGATGGCTCTTCCTGATTTCTCTGTCCGCAGCGTGTACAGAACACAGCACCCGGCGCCAGTTCCTGTCCGCAGTTGACACAGAACCGCTTCTCCGCCTGCACCTGCGGCGCAGCCTCTATGCGCTGACCGCACCCCGTACAGAACAGCTGTCCCGCAGTGATCGGCGCTCCGCAATTGGAGCAGCGGGAGGCTGTCTGACCGACATTCGCCGCCTCCACCTGTCTCTGCCCGCAGTGATTGCAGAATACCGCGTTGATCTCAATATCCTGCCCGCAGTGAATACATTTCGTCAGACCTTTTAACGCGCGGATCTTATTCCGGTTTCTCTGAATCTGCTCCATTCGGTCCTCGATCTTGCGGAAATAAGGCAGAAATTCCTGGTCTTCAATGCTCTGGGCATGCTTGTTATAATATGATCTTCCGAGATCGGCAAACGTATTGTTAATCTCCTTTTCCAGGTCGGAAATAGCCGCATTCAGCCTCGCTGTCTCCGCCGCACCCTTTGTCTTTTCCAGCGCATCCTGCCCTGTTTTCTGAATTTTTTTCCCTAAACCGTCATAAAATGCCATTCGTTTATACTCATCTTTTATCTATATCATTGCTCTTTTATATAATCACCGGGCAGGATGCCCGGCAGTCAAAAGACTACCCATATCTGCACATTTATGAATTTTTATACATTTGTTTTATCATAGCATAATATTTTTGTTTCTACAATCATGCTTTTCATCTGTACGAAGTCAATTCGGATCAAGTTCGGATCATTGTTCCTGAGATTTCCATAAAATTTCACTGACAGAAGTGGTTTCCTGTAACGTCAGAAAGAGGCCCCTCCACAGAGCCTCTTTCTCATCAATAATGTTTTTCCACTATATATGCAGCGTTGATTCACCGGATCACGATCCAAAAACCTGAACCCAATAGTACGTGTAAGCAGTGCCGCTCACTTTCACGCAGGCAATTCCGACATATTTATAGCTGCTGCTCAGTATATTTGCCCTATGCCCCGAGGTGTTCATCCAGCTGTCCATCACAAGTGCCGCTGTCGGCTGTCCGGCTGCAATATTCTCGCCCCAGGACGAGCTGGACACACCGAAATCTTCAAATACAGTAAAGCAACTGGTTCCATCCGGTCTGGTATGGGAAAAATATGCTGTAAGCTCCAGTGCTCTCTGTGTCGCCATCGACTGATAGACGGACGGCATAGACAGGGAGGAAAGTCCCGCCGCAGCGCGTTGCTGATTCACCAGCGTCAGCACCTGCGATGACATAGACGTATCAATGGTAACCGTGCGGCTGAAATCCACTTTTCCATTCTCCACATACCACCAGCCGTTCTTATT
>JAJBTR010000182.1 GCA_020860745.1 Lachnospiraceae bacterium
ATAGAGAACCGGGTATAAAAAGGAAGCCAAACGACACTGTTATTCTGCAAATTAATGGCGGAAAATGCTGTTAAAACGGAAGAGGGCGTGTTAGAATATATTTGTTCTGAAAAACAGCACACACAAGAACGGGGGATGCAAAGTGGCTTATGAAAAACTTTTAAACGAGATTTACGCGGCACTTTCTCTCGAGTATCTGTGGCCGGAATATCGTCCCGGTTTTGTGAAGAGCGAGTCCCCGGACTGTATCAATGAGACGTTGGACTTTGGACTGGAGGTAAGCCAGGCGCTGCTCCCGGATGACGGGCAGATGTCGAGCTTTATTGAAAAATATCTCGGCCGTCGGAAGGAAGAACTGCCGGAGTCAGCTTTTGAACGGTATGGAGAGCGGCTGCATTTTTATAACGGACGTTTCTGGGCGATTCTTCCGGATGAGACGAGAGAGCAGGATTACTTTTTTAAGGCAAAATATCGTTTTGACCGGAAACTGGAAAAGCTGAATAAAAATTACCACCGCTGCAAAAAGAACGGCTTATACCTTTTTCTGCACCCGAAAGAAGGGACAACCGTCGATGTGGAATCACTTTTCGTATATATGAAGCATCGGCAGGAAAAAGAGAGAATTCACTTTAACTGGGTGTTTTTAAATTGTATCCATGTGATTTATGTCTGTGATTTTGAAAAAGATTCGGTAGAGGAACTTCCGCTGCCGCAGAATGCGGAGGTATTTCTGGCGGCTGAGGCTGAAAAGCTGCGGCAGGATGGCTGCTGGCAGGGAGATGGAATAAGGAATGTTGGAGTAGAAACGCAAGGGTAGTTTGAGGAGATTTATGGCATTCGTCATTCTGGAAAGTATGCCGGATTCAAGCAGGTTTATAATGAGTTTTATCATATATACAGTAGACCGGATATGATGAAGCCGGTTTGCCCGGAACAGATTATAGTGGAGGATTCGAACTCGGGGTTTGAATTATAAAGTAATGTAAGTGAGTAAAGATGGATTACAGAGTGATAAAAAGCAACAGAAAAACATTTGCCATCCAGGTGAGAATGGATGGCGTGGTTGTCCGTGTGCCTTACCGTGCGACAAAGGCGGAGATAGACGGGCTGCTCCGCAAACACGAGGGATGGATTCGGAAAAAGCTGTCGGAGCTGGAGGCGGAACAGAAAAACCAGCCGGCAGCGGACCGGCTTTCCGCGGAAGAGATTCGGGCACTGGCAGATCAGGCTGTGAAAGTGATCCCGGAGCGGGTAAAGCACTATGCCCCGCTGGTGGGTGTGACCTACGGGCGCATCACGATACGCAATCAGAAAACGAGGTGGGGAAGCTGCTCGGCAAAGGGCAATTTGAATTTTAACTGCCTTCTTATGCTTGCCCCGCCGGAAGTGCTGGACAGCGTCGTGGTGCACGAGCTTTGCCACCGGAAGGAAATGAACCATTCGAAAGCGTTTTACGATGAAGTCTACCGGGTTTTTCCGGATTATGATAAGTGGAATGGATGGCTGAAAGCGCATGGGAGTGCACTGATGGCACGGATGACAGGGTAGAGGGGAGCCTCCCGGATGTAAAACCGGGAGGCTCGTTCAGGGATTCCGTCATTTTCTGACCGGATATTTTGTCAGAAAGACTGTGGTAAGAAATTCAATCGGAATTCGATATGTATTTGTTCATCGGTTTCCGTTACGATGATGCGGTCCAGGATTTCTGCAATCATTTCCCTGTCCAGTGTGTCAATTTTCCTGTGTTCTGTTAAAGTCTGCAGCCATTCCCGGTTTTTGGAGCCTTTGGGGGCGGCAGTTCTGATCTGCGCCAACTGACCGCTGACCAGAAGCTCTTCTTTCTGATAATCCTCCTTATATGCCAGATATTCTTCCTTTGTGAGCAGTCCCTCTCTATAGTCCTCATAGATGGATTTTTTCAGATCGCGCAGTTTTTCGAGGCGAAGCTCATATTTTTTGTGTCTGCCGATTGGTTCTGCTGTTCCCCGGCAGAGATGGTAATGCTTCCAAGTTTTGCAATCTCCTCATTTACTTTGTCTAAAAGAGCTTTTTCGAGTAGTTCCATCTTTACGGCATGCCGTGAACAGACAGAATAGCGCTTGTATGAGCCGCATATGTAAGTATAGGAGTTTGTTCCTGATATGCTCTTCCGGCTGTTCCCCGGGTTCACTTTGGTCATGGCCCGTCCGCAGTCGCCGCAGAAGATAAATCCGGCGAACAATCCCACATTACTCTCAAGGTTAAGCTGTCTTGCGTTTCGCTTTAAAAGCTCCTGGACAGCGTCCCACTTCTCTTTTTCGATAATGGCCGGATGGGTGTTTTCCACGATTTTCCAGTTTGATCTGGGATTGTTATGGGCTTTTCCGCGCACCGTTTTTCGCACCGTCTTATTCTGTACCATGTTCCCGATATACATCTCGTTTTTCAGCATGCGGTCGATGGTGCTGTAGGTCCAGTATCTGGTGAGCTCCATCCGCCGGCCGTTTTTGTAATGGAGGCCGCAGATTTGTTTGTACAGGGAAGGACAGGGAACCTCCCGCCTGTTTAAATGATTGGCGATCGCGATTTTCCCCATCCCGGAGAGATACAGGTCAAACACTTCGCAGACTGTTTCCGCAGCGGTTTCATCGATGATCAATCTGTGCCTGTCATGCGGGTCTTTTTCATATCCGTATCCGGCAAAGGCGCCGCAGAATTTTCCCTCGGACTGAAGGGCAGAAAAGGAGCTTTTTACCTTTGCGGAGATATCTTTGCTGTACTGTGAATTAAAAATGTTTTTCAGAGGCGTGATAAATGCATCATTGCCGGAGGTGTACAGAGAGTCATAATTGTCGTTGACGGCAATAAAACGAATATCGTTTTCGGGGAAAATTTTTTCCATATAGTTTCCCGTCTCGATATAATCCCGGCCAAATCTGGAGAGATCTTTCACAATGACACAATTGATGAGCCCGCGGTCAATGTCGTTTATCATCCTCCTGAAATCCGGCCGGTCAAAGGTTAAACCGGTAAAACCGTCATCGACGTACTCACAAGTAACCTGCCCGTCTGTGAGATTTCCGGCTATGTAGTTTTCGATTAACCGGCGCTGTGTGGCGATGCTGTCGCTCTCGTTTTTCTCTCTGTCGTCGTTTGAGAGGCGGAGATACGCGGCAATCTTCCATTGCGTCATAGGCCAGAGCCTTGTTTGACCTGATTCGAAGCGGAATTGACAGGAGGTTGTATGTTTTTTGAAGTTAAAGTGATTTTTGCTGTTTCTCCTGCTTTCAGTTTTATGATAGATTTTAGCGCCTGATCGAACGGCCGGTCACTGGCGGAGGTAAAGGTGATGGTGATGTCTTTTTTTTGCCATGGTAATGATTCTTCAGCGAAAGCTATATTTTGTAATTTATATGAATTATGGCTGATGGATATGCCATGATGTAAGAGATAAATCAGCGAAGAAGAATTTGGATCACCTGTGAAAAGCAACGGTTTGGTTATGATGGATAGAATCATTGATAAAACTCACAGTATTACACATACTTGAAAAAACTGTGAGTTTAAGAAGAGACAGGAGAATGCGAAGATGAATGATAAAAAATATGTTCAGCTGCCGCCATTGGCGGAGGAGCTTGGTGCAGATGAGGTCGGCCTGATCTGGCTTTTTACGAAAATGTCCGGAGAGGAGAAGGAAAAAACAATGCGATATCTGGATGAGAGGATGGCGGCGGATGGAGTTTCCGGGAATGATGGGTTTGACCCGGCTCACATTCCGGAAGATGCTGTTGAGAATTGTGATGATGGACAGGTTCCGGAATTTGTGCAGTTGATCCGGAAGCTGGCCTCTCGGATGATGCGGGAAGCCTGCCGCAGGGTATCCGATGCGTATCTGAACTATTGTTTAGAGGGCAGAACCGCAGATGATCTGGATGTGAAATCAGAAAAAGACCGGGAATACGATCGGTTGCTGATGAAATATTTTGATGAGCAGGAGCAGAGGCCGGTGGTGGTGAGACTGGGGGAAGAGGAGTGACCGGGGCGACGGAATCAGATACCGGTGGGAAATCAGGTAGGGATAGAGTGTGTGGATGAAAAATTATAGTATTTCATCAATATGACTTGCAATTTTATATGACTATTAATATAATATACTTTGTAAACAGATTGGAAGAACAAGGTTTATAACAGTAAACTCTCCCAAAATTACGACATTATGGAGGTGTATTATGGCAATTATAAATGATGAACAGGTTATTAAGGTATTGCAGCAATACAATCCGTGGTGGCGCACACCGCTGGCTATCAAAGAAGAAAGCAAACCGCAAAAGAGACTGGCATATTACGAAGCCCTGAACACACTTATGCACAAGAGCATCCGGAGGTTCGCCATTTTATCCGGTATGAGGCGTGTGGGCAAGACAACGATTCTGTATCAGATTATAGACTATCTGATCGACGATGGGATCAATCCCAGAAATATCCTGTATACTTCTTTTGATAACCCGATCCTGAAACTTGTCAATGTAGAGAAAGTGCTGTCTATTTATGAATCAATGTATCCTGTTGAGGGAACAAAGTATATTTTCTTTGACGAAGTGCAGTATACTGATAATTGGGAGCTTTGGATGAAAGTGATTTACGACAGCAGAAAGGATATTCGGCTGATTGCCAC
>JAJBTR010000324.1 GCA_020860745.1 Lachnospiraceae bacterium
CTCTGAAGCAACTTGAAGCTATTACCTTTTGAAGCGTGGGCTTTCCAACTTTCATAGCACTGGTCGACCTTTTCTCGTGTCATCTCGCCAGACTTAACTTTCTGAGCCATACGATATAATTTCTTCCTCTCGTTCTTCACATTTTTCGGGTCGAGGATTCTGATGACCTTTCCTGTATCAGTAAGCCGATGTGTAAATCCGAGAACGTGAATTCCCTTTTTAAGCTTATAGATTTTTGTTTTGTCGGGATGAAATTGAAATCCATAATTAGCAATAAAAGATCGTTCTTTGCGAAGGCAATACCCAAGAAAATCCAAATCCGGATGAATATGCCAGGCGTCATCCATGTAACGCTGATAAAATTTGACTCGTAACTGCTCTTTAATATAATGATCCAAAGGGCTTAACACAGATATACCGGCTATCTGCACCATCTGACTTCCGGGATTATAACCAACCTCTCCCTCGTATTGATTCCTAAGGATAGTCTCTGTTCTCTGATAAATCTCATCTGGCAAATATCTCCGAAAACATTGTTCAGCAACTTCGTGTGACATATTTTGATAATATCCTTTAATGTCTGTTTGAAGAACATAGCCGTTAATACCGTATTTTCGATAATATTGATGAAGAAACTCGTCAAGTCTATCTCTGGCGAAATCAGTTCCCTTTCCTTTCTGGCAAGCCGCATTGTCATAAATAAAAGACCTGGACATTGCGGGATAAATTATATTGTCGTTTAAGCTTCTTTGATAAACTCTGTCTCGAAAAGAAATTGCGACTGCTTCCCTTGGTTTTGGGTGTGTAATATGAACCATCCTTTGTGGTCCCGGCTCATATTTTCCATTCTTTAATTCTCGTTCGAGACGAATGGTTTCTTTTATGCCGTTCAAACAGTAATAAGCCACAGAATCTTTGTAGCTAACGCCTTTCCGGCATTTCATCATTGATTTATAAAGAGCATCGAATCCTATCACATTTTCTAAAAATTCATCTTCCATTTTTTTTAATTATTGTAAGGTCTGTACTGTATATAGCTCCTATATACGAAAACGCAGATACTCGCATCAGTACAGTGTTGTTTAGCCTAAGGCAGGGAGTTCGGCTCCTTGTGTCAGTTTTCGGGCTCGCCACTCTTACGGAGCAGGTTTTTTCAGTCCTCATTCACACAATCTGGAGCACACCTATAAGTGTTGTTCGCGTTGTTGTTGTTGATGTTACCCGTAGTGTTCACATTCCACGTGTTATACGAATTGCCACGATTAGCACTACGCAAACGCACATTCTGAGCTCAATAGCCTACATCCCGTATCGTCTAATGTCCGAATTCATCCATCGCTCTAAAAGATTTTGCACATAGTCAGTTTGGTCTTCCCAATATTTAATTCGCCTGGTTTCCAGATGATATACAGGTTGTGCCAATTCTATCAAATCACACAAATCACCGCATCGTCGAATTGCCATTTCCTGTAGCAACCGTCTTTCTGTTCTGGTGTCGTTAGACTCAACTTTAATCCGATTCGCTCGACGGGCGTATAAATAAATATCTTTCGCCGTTTGAATAATATCATTCGTTAAAGCGGTTTCGTACTCAAGAGGGAAATTCTTTTCATTAGTGCAAATATCTATAGTATATGCGGCCAAAAGCCTCGCTTTATAAATAGCGGTAAGCTCTCTAGGACCTCCGCGTTTACCCGCAGACATAGACATTATTTTCCTTTCCTTTCTACCGGGCTCCTATCGTCGCCCTGGATTATTCTGATTTACAGATTACACAAGCTGGAGCACACCTAAAAGTGCCGCCCGCGCTGTAGTAGTAGATGTAACCCGCAGTGTACACATCCCACGTGTAATACGAATAGCCACGATAAGCACTACGCAAACGCACAACCTGAGCTGTTGTCTGTGCATCAAGTGCGTAGGTGATACGTCCACTATTGACGTCGTTTGACGGAGCAGATAGACCAGTTGCTTCCTGCCAGTATTCGAAATAGTCACCCTCAACACCCGACAGCTGTGGCGCACCGTACATCTGCTCGACCGACGGCAGGAAAAACGTGTCATAAGTATCTTCCTGTGTACCAATATCGGAATCTGTGACTGTATTTAGCGCCGTCGTAACCTTTACCTTGCCGAGGACATTGAGGAAATCATCCTCAAAGCCCGCCATAAAGCCTTTGTATGTGCTTAACTGGCTCGGAGCAACATCCCCAAGATGCTGAGCACTCCACCACTCGCCCTTTTCCGCACTGCTGTTTAACCACTGTCTCTGCGCAGAATGACTCCATCGGTTATAACCATATCGGACGATATTACAGGTCGAATCCTTTATCGCAGAGTGATATACCGTGGTGTACTCATCGTAGGGTATGCTGTCACCCGTGGCTAAATCAAGAAGAGTATATGTACTTCCATCATAACCATAGTAATAATACCCATCCGCAGCTGTCTCTTCCGTCGCAGCCTCATTCTCCGTTGCGTCAAACTGGATACTCTCAATCGTAGCGTAATGAGACTGGATAAACATACCAGGCACCGTCGACCCATCCTCCAACTCCACGTCACCAAAATGAACAATATTCCACGGCATTTCATAACTTGTTCCGTTTGTAGCCGTGTAGGGTACGATGATCTGGTCCCCAATCGCAAATATCTTGGAAGCCAGTCCGGATGCCACAATTTCCTGTATAGACTCCAGCGAATCTATCGTAACCGACCCCGGCGTTGCGCCTGCAATCGCGGTTAAATAAGCATTCTGTAACTGCACTTTCTCCAGTATTTTCTTCAGAGTGCTTTCTGTAAAAATATCAAGTGCCATTATTCCTCCGTTTCCCCGGCTATAACAGCCAGTTTAGTATTAATCGATTCCATCGTGTCATTAATAGCAGAAAGTGTTGTTTCGGTAGGTAAAATCACGGAACTGACAACGTCTTCCGAATCAGTGTAAGACATCACAACTTGACCAGAGCTGTTTACCTCAAACACGATACCGTTGATGGAATCGGGATTATCTGCCGCCTCCGCGATTACTTTCAACGACGCGTTTATAGCATCCAGAATTGTGATTAACTCTTCCACGGTTGTTTTGGTCGGTAAAACCGCATAGCTTGTTTCCTCTTCTGAATCTTCGTGAGTTAACACGACCGCCGAGTCGTCATTCAACTCCATCCCAAAACCATTTAGGCTCCCAGCTTCACCCGCAGAGTCCGCGAGTTCTTTTAAATAAGTCGTGTTGGTATTGATGCTATTCAGGATTTCTTCTGCCGTAGTCTCTTTCGCCACTTCTTCTGTAGATTCGTCCAAAGCCGCTTTTAATTCCGTAGCAGTCTCAAAAGCTCCCTCGGCCGCAGTTAAAGTGTCGATAATATCATTGAGTTTATCAGTCGCATCATTTGCCGAATCGGAGGCACTATTAGCGGATTCCGTCGCAGTATTACAAGCCTCTACCTGCAAGAGAATCTGCTCGATTAAATCGTAATTCTCAGAGGCAATTTGCTCTGTGGTTTCAAGACCCTCAAGCACTGTAAGAGTCGCTACTGTCGTATTAAACTCTTTTGTAACTTCTTCCGTGTCAGAATCTACCAGCTTGAGACACACAATAAATGTCACGTTGCCTTTATATGCCGTAGCGTTCCTCCCGGGAACCCAGGAGAATGTAATATAATCCCCATCTACAGCCGCATCCTCTACGGCGTAAGCGTCACCTTCCTTGTTCGCGTTACGGTAATTCACGCGTACTTTAAACTCTGAAAGGTCGGTGCCCTCATATGTAGCAGGCATCTTGAAATATAATCGGTTTACTTCATTGTCCGACTCAACGCCAAGAATTTTCTTACTGGATGGGACGGTAATGGTACGGAGATCGTTATCTATAACAAAATAGTCTACGGTAGACTCTTCGGATTCTTCAGCCGTAGCCAATAATTCTTCTGTGGTTGCCATATCATCCCTCCTGCTTTATTTTCAGCTCGTTCGTACAAATATAAGTCTCGCCTTTCTTGCCTACCAAACGAATGTACCAAACATTATCATCAGTAACCTCGTCCGGAACCATACAGATATCATCCTTAATCAGAACTGAAAAGGTCTCTGAAGAAGTCTTCGGACAAAACTCAGCAACTTTCGCCATGCCGGACCAGTCGTCACTAAAGTTGAATTTGGCCTGTAAATACTGTTTAGAACCCCGCACGATTCTAAGAAAGCTATTAACAGATTTCTTCGATAATCTCTGTGCTGAGACGTTAAATTCAAGAATCCTCATCCTACTTCACCCTCCTCCTCTTCAGAATATAATTCCTCGATGCCATCGTCCTCAGTATCCGGTACTTTAGGGAAATCCATATGCGCCTGCTTGCCGTTATGGTTCGCTATGGCGTGCTGGACACCACACTTTACAAGCCAAACGGCACCGCCAGCCCCCAATGGGATTGCTATATTTGTGCCGATTGAAGACCACATGGAAGTATCATAGCAAGGGTTGCCTGTCTGAAACGATAATATAACGGACGAGAACGTGACTACAGATGCCACGATACTCTCGTATACATTATCAATGATCCACATAACAACCATTGCTATGATAAATAAATCAGAGAGGTAATTGATGAAGCTGTTATTAAGTATCTTCTCTAC
>JAJBTR010000246.1 GCA_020860745.1 Lachnospiraceae bacterium
CGCTGTAAACGCATATCAGTTTATTACTTGTCTGTCTCAAACCTGTAAATAAATTTTTCATGTATTTGTGCTACGCACTTTGTGCTGAATTATTACAGATTTGTTACAAGACTGTTCGCAAATTATAACAGTGATATCCGCGTGTGTCAATACCTTTTTAATAAGAAATGGGTATGAAGCCCAAAAAATGCCTGATTTTCATTAAAAAAATGGGACGAAACACTATATTTCGTCCCATTTTCCCATATTTCGCGCCCCGAAAATTTTACGGGCGTTTTAACATTTTTCCGATGTATAAGCTCTTTCCGGTTTTTCCCATTTTACAGGCGCTTTCCGGTTTTTCCTCGTTTTACAGGCGCTTTAACAATTCTTCCCGCATATCCTCATATCCCGGCTTGCCGAGCAGCGCAAACATATTCTTCTTGTAGCTCTCCACGCCGGGCTGGTTAAACGGGTTCACCCCGAGAATGTATCCGCTTACGCCTACCGCGAACTCAAAGAAGTAGAACAACTGTCCCAGAGAATACTCATCCTGCGCCGGGATCTTTACCAGCAGATTCGGAACAGACCCGTCAGTATGCGCCATGATCGTACCGTTCATCGCACAGTCATTGACAAAATTCATATCCTTGCCGGCCAGATAATTCAGGCCGTCCAGATCTGTCTGCTCCTCCTGGATCACCGGAGCCTCCGCCGGCGACTCAATCGCCAGTACCGTCTCATACATAATCCGTGCGCCATCCTGAATAAACTGACCCATGGAATGCAGGTCGGTGGTCAGATCTACGGATGCGGGGAAAATCCCCTTCTGGTCTTTTCCTTCGCTCTCGCCGTACAGCTGCTTCCACCATTCACTGATATAATGAATGCTCGGTTCATAATTCGCCAGCACTTCCACTGTCTTGCCCTTGCGCAGCAAAATGTTCCGGATTGCAGCATACTGCATCGCGTCATTCTCCTCGAAAGGCTGGTTCAGGGCAAGCTCCCGTCCGGCCGCGGCCCCCTCCATCAGCCTGTCAATATCCGCACCGCTGACTGCAATCGGAAGAAGACCTACCGCTGTCAGCACGGAAAATCGTCCGCCGATGTCGTCCGGTACGACAAATGTCTCATATCCTTCCTCCGTGGCAAGCACCTTCAGTGCTCCTCTGGCCTTGTCTGTGGTAGCGTAAATACGCTTCGCCGTTTCCTCCTTACCGTACTTCTTCTCCAGCTTCTCCTTAAAGATCCGGAAAGCAATCGCCGGCTCCGTCGTAGTACCGGACTTGGAAATCACATTTACGGAAAAATCACGATCCCCGATCACATCGAGAATACCTTTCAGGTATGCGCCGCTGATATTACTCCCCGCATAATAGATCTCCGGCGTTCCCCGCATCGGAGCGGGAATATTGTTGTAAAATCCGTGGCGGAGGAACTCAATCGCCGCCCGTGCTCCGAGATAGGAACCCCCGATGCCGATCACCACCAGCACTTCCGAATCACTCTGGATCTTCGCCGCCGCCTGTTTAATCCGGGCAAATTCATCCTGGTCATAGTCCGTCGGAAGCTCAATCCATCCCAGGAAATCATTTCCCGCACCGGATCTGGAAAGTAGGAGATCCTTCGCGTCCGCAGCAATCCTGCTCATGTTTTTCACTTCTTCCTCGCGGATGAAAGAAGCCGCCTTACTGTAATCAAATGTAATCTTACCCATATGTTGCTCCTTTGTATATGTATTGTCGCATTCGGCCTACAGAAAATATTGTATCAAACACACACCTGTATTTCAAGGAAAAATGTAACTGTTCAATACTTTCACAGTTACAGGGAAAAGTCCATTTGAAATCGCTGCGCGATGGGACTTTTCCTTGTTTCATTTACTTTATCAGACGCACTTCGCAGCAAGTGCGAAGTACTGTCCTGAATAGTTATGGAAAAATCTCCTGGATCACGCTTCCGAAAACCTCCTCATTTTTCCTCGATACAGTTACCGATGTGTCTCCCTCCTGCTTTGGCGCCGCGTATCTGTCCGCAGTCTCCCGCCGGGTCTGCCTGCCATCCTGGCTCAATGCCACTTTTGTCATTTCCCTCGTCTTCTCTGTGAGCAATCTGATCTGTTTCCTGCATCTTCTCACCGCAGCCAGCGTGATCATCATCAGTAAAAAGGTACACGCCAGCAGACCCAGCATAAGCTCGTCCCTGTACAGTGTATACCATGATACCGCAAAATGAATTACCGTATCCATTGCCATGCCTCCTTTCTGCCAATTAAGTGTAGCAGAATCCTTCCGCAAAAAAAGATGGACAGGCTCACTTTTCACCGCAAGTTACGGCAAAAGCTGAACAGCACTTTTTGCTGCGTCAGACATGCAGCGGCTGCTTTTTGCGCATATAAAGTGAAAGACTGTAAATAAAAAAAGAAACACCCATTGTAAAAAAGATTGTTGACTTTTTTCCCCGGCGTATACTATAAATAAGTAAGAAAAAATGATTTTCACAGAGATACGAGAGGACATACACATGAAGAAGATCATTCTCACCGGCGGCGGCACTGCCGGCCATGTAACCCCCAATATAGCGCTCCTTCCCAGTCTGAAAGAGCTCGGCTATGAGATTTCCTACATCGGCTCCTACCACGGCATCGAAAAAGGTCTGATTGAGGAAGAAAATATCCCCTATTACGCGATCTCCTCAGGCAAACTGCGCAGATATTTTGACCCCAAAAATTTTTCAGATCCGCTCAAGGTAGTCAAAGGGTATGCGCAGGCGCGCAGACTGATGTTTAAGCTCAAGCCGGATATCGTCTTTTCCAAGGGCGGCTTTGTCAGTGTGCCCGTGGTGCTTGCGGCCAGACACGCCCGGATACCTGTAATCATTCATGAATCCGATATCACTCCGGGACTGGCAAACAAACTGGCAATTCCTTCCGCCAGCAAAGTATGCTGCAATTTTCCCGAAACGCTGGAACATCTCCCGGAGGGAAAAGCAATCGTATCCGGCTCACCGATCCGTCAGGAACTGCTGCACGGAGATAAGGAAAAAGCTTATACATATACCAGTTTCTCATCGGAGCGTCCTGTCATCCTGATCATCGGAGGAAGCCAGGGTTCCCAGGTAATCAACGAAGCGGTCCGGCGATTACTTCCCACCCTGCTACAGTCCTGGCAGATTATCCATCTCTGCGGCAAGGGAAACTTGGACCCGACCCTTCACCACACAACAGGATATGTACAATATGAGTACATCCATGAAGAGCTGGCTGACCTCTTCGCCATCTCTGACCTGGTCATTTCCCGCGCGGGAGCAAACGCGATTTGCGAGCTGCAGGCACTCTGCAAGCCGAACATCCTGATCCCGCTGTCAAAAGCTGCCAGCCGCGGCGACCAGATTCTGAATGCCAGCTCTTTTCAGAAACAGGGCTTCAGCTATGTTCTGGAAGAGGAGAATCTCTCCGAAAATACCCTGGCGCAGGCTGTCTCCGCTGTATGGGAGAACAGAGAGACTTACATCCGGACCATGAAAGAGAGCCAGAAAGCAAATGCGATCGACATCATCATCGAACTGATCGAGGATCTCCGGAAAAAGAAAAAAAAAATGCCAGATGCCATGCCTGATACGGAAAATTCCATCACCATATATGCGGGGTGACGTTCTCCGCGTCCGGCACTGTGACCCCGGCAATCCCATTGGTGAAAGCAACAGGAAAGAACCGGCGTACAAAATCATGTGAATCTCCGCGATTCGTCCGCTAAAACTGCTCTTTCCTCATATCCAGTTCTCTACATATCCCGGCAATTTCCTCCGCGGAAAGATCTGCGTGATTCGATCCCAGCTTTTCCTCGTTTCCATCCCCGGCATATCGTGGAATCAGATGCATATGAAAGTGAAATACAGTCTGTCCGGCCACCTCGCCATTATTCTGTACGATATTAAAACCATCGCATTTTAAGATTTTCGTCATCTTTGCTGCCAGTTTTTTCGCCAGCACAAACACTTTGGACGCATACTCATCCGGAAGTTCATACACATTTGCCGCATGGTGCTTCGGCAGTATCAGCGCGTGCCCGCGGGTAGCCGGGCTTGCATCCAGAATCACCGAGAACATATCATCCTCGTAAATTACATTTGTCGGGATATCCCCGTTGGCAAGCTTACAAAAAATACAATTGTCATCCTTCATGTTGGCAACCTCCTCATCCACTTATTTATAATTCAGCTGCAGGATACTTTTGCCACACCGTCTCCGTACCTGCGGTTGATAAAGTTCACTACTATCTATGCAGATCCATTACTCCGTCATTCACACTTACGCGATAACTGCCATAGCAAATTACCCTGCAACCTTAGTATAAAGAATAAAGAAGGAAAAATCAATGCCAGTCCGGATTTCTGACAGGTTCGTCCGTTTTTCAGCAAAATACCATTAAGGAAGTCCGGCAAGGCATCAGACCTTCCCCTGTTTCCTCGAAAACGAACCGGATAATCTTCTGCAGGATACAACGTATTCCTCTGTGGCAAAAACAACTCTATCTCCCTCCTGCACCTCCATCGGCGTATTCATCGGAACAAGTTTCCGGTTAAGGTAAGTACCATTTGTTGAATTAGAATCCTCCAGGTACAGCTTTGCCGCCTGCAGGAAAAGACCGGCAG
>JAJBTR010000081.1 GCA_020860745.1 Lachnospiraceae bacterium
TCATTCTTCTCTTGTAGGCATCGTCAAAATTCTGCATCAGGTTAGTGGCCAGTATCGTGACCCCGTCGTAATCCTCCATCTTCTGAAGCAGGTAGGCAGTCTGGGCGTTGGCGCTGATGTCTCTGGAATCCGTCACGTTGACGCGCTTTCCGAACAGAGCATCCGCCTCATCGAAAAACAGAATACTGCGGCTCTTCTCCGCCTCATCAAAGATTTCCCGCAGATTTTTCTGGGTCTCGCCGATATACTTGGAGAGCACCCCCGATAAGTCGACCCGATAGAGATCCAGATCCAGCTCCGTGGCAATCACCTGTGCCGCCATGGTCTTTCCGGTTCCGGGAGGTCCCGCGAAAAGCATCGTGACGCCTCTCCCGTAAGCCACCTTAGTTTGAAATCCCCATTCCTCATATACGTGATAGCGGCTTGTCACCTGTCCGACCGCCTGGCGAAGCAGATCCTTCGCTTCCTTTTCCAGCACCAGATCATCCCAGGTGTAGGAGGCGTTCACACGGCTCGCGCGCTCCCCCAGGCTGTGACTGATCTGCCGACGGCATGCCTCGTAGAGCTCTCTTTTCCATCTGTCAGCCAGACTGCTGTCCGCATTTTCCGGCTTCGCATCCACTTGCCGGTTTTCTGCCGGAGGCATGTTTATTGTCTCGTCATCCGCTGACTCTTCGTTCCCTGTCTTACCTTCCGCAGGCGCCATGCTCATTGCCTCAGTACCCGCCCTGCAGGTCAATTCTCCGCTCACATTCCGGGAAGCAGTGTCAACAGCCTCCCGGATCATACCCGGCGTAAAGTCAAACTGAACCGCCAGAGTCTCCAGCTCCATTCCGGGCAATACAGAATCCCCTCCGAGGAAATCCTGCCACAGCCGGACTCTCTGCCGGACCGTAGGCAAACGCAGCATATACTGCTCCACACGGCAATATCCCCGCCGCGGCGCATCATAGGAACAATCCGCCTCCGTCACCGCGAACACCACCGGCAAAACCGCAAAGACACTCCACAAAATCTCCTCAATCAGGATATCATTCCATATCCCATCCTTCTGCAAAAACTCCCAGTGGCAGAAACACAGATACGCATGATCCAGCAACGCACGCGCCGCCACATCCCGCAGGCTGTCTCTCCTCGCCTGCACGGATTTATCCCGGAACGTGCAGAGATCAAAGTAAAGCACACTGTACCCTTCTGTCCCCGCCACCAGCTCTATCTGCGTCTTCCTGCCGCTCCCCCTGGCTCCGGTCAGGATGATCAGCTTCCGGTCTCCTCCGCTTTCGGGACGCAGCGACTGCCGTATCCCGGCCTCCGCCTGCGGATTGACGTTGTACATCCCGTTCTTCGCTCCATCCGGCACACGCAGAAAATAATCCGTCCTGGTTCCTTTCAGATCACCGGCAAAGAAAAACGCGTAATCAATGACCGTATCCCGAAGCTTCATCCGCCAGGAAAGTCCGCTCTCCAGGCCAGGCGCTTTTTCCTGAAACACACAGGACAACAGTTCTTTCCTCTCATAGACACGGCGAATCTGTTCCCCCTGGACAGTCAGATCCGCGTGGTACATTTTTACACAGAGATCCAGCGTCGGATACTTCAGGGCGTAATCATCCTGGAGATAACAGTACATCCGCTCGAACTCCCGGTTCAGCTCCGGCGCAAACGCAAGGCAGGCGCAATACTGTTCAAAATCGGTCAGCATAAACTTCCGCAGCAAAAAGGCGAAAGGCAGCATAATTCCGCTTTTCAGGGAACGGTACGCCTCACTGTGAAACCGCCGCCACTCCCCGGTCAGCTTTGTCCGCTCCGCCTCATAGGCGCCGCGGTCCATCCCGGCAAATTCATCCCCCAGGATATTGTCCAGCTCCTCCTTAAATATCTTCGTGTTATAGATATGCCGGATGCCGCCGTCCTCCCGCAGGCGCACCGCGTACCGGACATAGAGGGCGAGCTCTTTTTTCACCAGCGAAATCAGCTGTTCCTCATATTGTTCCTGCGTTTTAAACATAACTACCTCCTGTTAATTCTGCGGTCGTTCCCGGACTGGCTCCAAAACCGGCTTGTTTTCCCTTAAAAAGCATCAGAATGACGAGGTAACCAGCCTCTCCTTAAACTCCTTGATATCCTTCGCCCCGACCAGATCGTCTACGGAAATATACAGGCTTCCCATGGTGCCTTCCAGGTCGCCATATATGTTGTCCGCGTTCGTCTTTGCGGTTTCCATCCTGCTCAGCAGCCCGTCGTCGGACTGTTTTTCCTTTGACGGCGCTTCCTCCCCTCTGATCTGCAGATCCATTCCTTTCAAACCATATGCGTCATTTTTGATCACCGTCTCGAACTTACGCCACATATAGTTTGCCGTCTGCTTATGTACATCCGCACCCGCCAGAACAGGAGTGTCCTTGCCGCCCTTGCCGTCCTTGCTGTCTTTGCCGTCCTTGCTGTCTTTGCCGCCCTTGCTGTCTTTACCGTCTTTACTGTCTTTGCCGTCTTTGCTGTCTTTGCCTTTACTGTCCTTGTCTTTGCTGTCCTTGGAGTCAGAGGATTTCTTCTCGTCATCTTTCTGGCTTGAACCTCCCCAGCCCCAGATATTGGAGAATGCATCCAACGCGCTTGAGAACATACCCAGGCCAAATTTCCACAGGGAAGTCGTCGCATCGTCTATCCGCTTCTGCAGCGCGACATAGGTGATCAGCTTTTTGACATCGGCATCGTCCAGCTTAACCTCTCCCTTCTCGTGTTTCACCAGCAGCGCCAACGCTTTTTCCCTGCAGAAGCTGTCATCTTTATCGGCCGGGTCATATTCATCCTCGCCCCTCTTTTTTCTATACTGGTTAATAACGCCGACAGCCTCCTCTTTCGCAGTTTTCAATTCCGCTGCTTTTTCTTTTTTAAATTTCCTGACCTTAGCCCATGTGGCGGAAAATTTTGCGGCCGATTTCAAAGCGGCGGCAACCGCCCCGCTTACCGACAGAAATACTTTGGTCCATGTCGGCAGTGTTGTGCCGAAATATTTAGCAGCAGTCTGCACTGCATTGCCGGCTTTGCCGACCGCGACACAGGCGTCACTCAATGCTCCGGCCAGCTCCACCATATTGTCCAGAGTAAAAAATTTCTCCCCCTTTTTGACCCTCTGATATACTTTTTTGATCTTCTGTACCATATCTTTGGCTTCTTTGGCGGATGTAACCGCGTTCGTGAAGACAGAGATAACGTTTTTATTCGATACCAGACTAAAGACATCCGAGGCTTTCTCCTTATCTCCCGCCATCATAGCGCTCAGATCGGCAATGAGACCTGTGTCTTCTTCGTCCTCATCGCCCTTACCCTTTTTGCCGGCCAGCGGATTTTTCTGGTTTTTATTTAACAGCCTGGCCACACACACCGCCCTGTATACATATCCCTTCCGCATGTCAGAAACGCTGTCTTTTAATTCCTGCAGTTTTGTGGAATCAGGGGAATCTTTGGGGACATCACCGGTAGGCGGCTCCTCCCCCTCCGGCAACGGTTCGTCAAAGGCCTTGTCCTCAGCGGGTTCTTCCTGCTTACCCATTCCCTTCCCATCGCCGGCCGCACGATGGAATGTCTGTGCCGCGCGCAGGTCCACTTTGTCCACGGCACCCGGATCCGGTCCCCCGGGAGCCGGGGACTGCGGCGGCTGTTCGCCAGGGCTGACACTATGCTCCGCTTCCTCTTTCTCCTCGGGCTGCGGCACGGGAGCTTCCGGGGAAATGTCCCCGCTTTCCTGCGGTGAACTCGAATTCTGCGGCCGATCCTGGATTGGCTCCGAAACCGGCTTGTCCCCTGCAGAGACTGTTGACTGGGCGCCCGCCTGCATTGATTCGTTCAGATCCCCCTCCTGCATCAGGGCAGACTGTCCCTTATTCTCCTGTTGATCCTGATTCTTTTTATTGACATCCACAACCTGATCTTCCGGCGGCATGGAATCACCTCCCTGTTATTGTTCTGCCGCAGCATCCATATTCTGCGGTTCTTCGCTGTTCAGACTATCATATCTACAGTATAATTCACACTCTGTTACCATCCTCCCCGCAGGAGAGATAAAACAAAAACCTTCTTTCCAAAGCAAATCACTCAATAGCCGCCGCAACCAGCCGTGTCTTAAACTCTTTGAGATCCCGGGCATTAATCAGATTGTCAACTTTAATATACATTCTTCCGAGAGAACCGCTCAAATCCATATACTGGTCTACTGCATTTTTCGTCCTGTTGTCAAGATCAGCGTAATTCTCCAGCAGATCCGCCTGCGGATTCTCCTGATGATTCCTCTGATTCTGAGTAGCCTGATCTGCAATCGCCTTATCCAGGCCTTTCAATCCGTACTTGTCTTCTTTTATAATTGACTCAATCTTATGCCACATAAGGTCTGCCGTTAATTTCTGGCTTGTCGACTGGTTATTACCTCTTCTTTTAGCCAGGTTATACCCGGAACTTGCGATCTTAAGGGAACCTGATACAGTATAGGCAAGCTGTTCTGACAAATTAAAATCTGCAGCCTTTTTCGAACCAATCCAAACGCTAACTACTCCGCCTATCGCATTGTTTGCCATTCCTAAAAGTTCTTTTT